>NZ_JBPQTS010000043.1:0-46667 GCF_051386455.1 Streptomyces sp. URMC 124 | reverse complement strand
CCCCGATCGGATCCCCCCATGTCGGCCTCCGTCCCCGGCCCCTCCCGCAGCGAACACGACCTCCTCGGCGAGCGCGACGTCCCCACCGCCGCGTACTACGGCATCCACACGCTGCGCGCCGTGGAGAACTTCCCCATCACGGGCACCCCCATCTCCGCCTACCCCGACCTCGTCACCGCCCTCGCCTCCGTCAAGCAGGCTGCCGCCCTCGCCAACCGCGACCTGGACCTGCTCGACGACCGCAAGGTGGACGCGATCGTCCGGGCCTGCGAGGAGATCCGCGCCGGGCAGTGGCACGACCACTTCGTCGTCGACGTCATCCAGGGGGGCGCCGGCACGTCCACCAACATGAACGCCAACGAGGTCATCGCCAACCGCGCGCTCGAACTCCTCGGCCACGACAAGGGCGACTACAAGCACCTGCACCCGCTGGAGGACGTCAACGCCGGGCAGAGCACCAACGACGTCTACCCGACCGCGGTCAACCTCTCCCTGCAGCTCGCCGCCGAGCGCCTCCTGGAGGCCATGGACGTGCTCCGCCAGGCGTTCGCCGCCAAGGCGGAGGAGTTCGCGGACGTCCTGAAGATGGGCCGCACCCAGCTGCAGGACGCCGTTCCCATGACGCTGGGTCAGGAGTTCGCCGCCTACGCCGTCATGCTCGGCGAGGACCGGGCCCGCCTGGCGGAGGCGTGCGCGCTGCTCCGCGAGATCAACCTCGGCGGCACCGCCATCGGCACCGGTCTCAACGCCCACCCGCGCTACGCCGAACTCGCCTGCCGCCACCTGAGCGGAATCACCGGCTTCCCGCTCCAGGTCGCCGGCGACCTCGTCGAGGCCACCCAGGACATGGGCGCGTTCGTCCAGCTCTCCGGCGTGCTCAAGCGGATCGCCGTCAAGCTCTCCAAGACCTGCAACGACCTGCGCCTGCTGTCCTGCGGCCCGCGCGCAGGCCTCGCGGAGATCAACCTGCCGCCGGTCCAGGCGGGTTCGAGCATCATGCCCGGCAAGGTGAACCCGGTGATCCCGGAGGTCGTCAACCAGATCGCCTTCGAGGTGATCGGCAACGACGTGACGGTCACCTTCGCCGCCGAGGCCGGCCAGCTCCAGCTCAACGCCTTCGAGCCGGTCATCGCCCACAGCCTCCTCAAGAGCCTCACCCACCTCCGGGCCGGCTGCCTGACGCTGGCCGAGCGCTGCGTCACCGGCATCACCGCCAACCGCGAGCACCTGGCCCGCCTCGTCGGCCAGTCCATCGGCCTGGCCACCGCGCTCAACCCGCACATCGGGTACGAGCAGGCCACCGCCGTCGCCCAGGAGGCCCTGACCACGGGCGCGTCGGTGCACGACCTCGTCCTGTCCAAGGGCCTGCTCACCCAGGAGCGGCTCCGGGAGATCCTCCACCCCGACAACCTCGCCCGCCCGCACACCCGGGCCGCGGCGCCCGTCGAGGCCTGACACCGGGGCCACCCCGCCCCGGCTCACGGCACCACCCCCGCAATCAGCACGTCTCACCCCTCGGCTCCAGAAAGAAGAAGCACCCCCATGGCAACGGCGCCTAGCGTCTCGTACTCGATGACGGTCCGGCTGGAGGTTCCCGCCGGCGGGACCGCGGTCAGCCAGCTCACCACGGCCGTGGAGTCCTCCGGCGGGTCGGTGACCGGCCTGGACGTGACCGCTTCCGGTCACGAGAAGCTGCGGATCGACGTCACCATGGCGACGACCTCCACCGAGCACGCCGACGAGATCGTCGAAAAGCTCCGCGGCATCGAAGGCGTCGTCCTGGGCAAGGTCTCCGACCGGACCTTCCTGATGCACCTCGGCGGCAAAATCGAGATGGCCTCCAAACACCCCATCCGCAACCGCGACGACCTCTCCATGGTCTACACCCCCGGCGTCGCCCGCGTATGCATGGCCATCGCCGAAAACCCCGAAGACGCCCGCCGCCTGACCATCAAACGCAACAGCGTCGCGGTGGTCACCGACGGCTCCGCCGTCCTGGGCCTGGGCAACATCGGCCCCAAAGCCGCCCTGCCCGTCATGGAAGGCAAAGCCGCCCTCTTCAAGCGCTTCGCCGGCATCGACGCCTGGCCCATCTGCCTCGACACCCAGGACTCCGACGCCATCGTCGAGATCGTCAAGGCCATCGCCCCCGGCTTCGCCGGCATCAACCTCGAAGACATCTCCGCCCCCCGCTGCTTCGAAATCGAAGCCCGCCTGCGCGAGGCCCTGGACATCCCCGTCTTCCACGACGACCAGCACGGCACCGCCATCGTCGTCCTGGCCGCCCTGACCAACGCCCTGCGCGTGGTCGGCAAACACATCGGCGACGTCCGCGTCGTCATGTCCGGCGCGGGCGCCGCCGGCACCGCCATCCTGAAGCTGCTGATCGCCGCCGGCGTCAAGCACGCCGTCGTCGCCGACATCCACGGCGTCGTCCACGCCCACCGCCCCGACCTCGTCGACGCCGGCCCGCAGACCGCGCTGCGCTGGATCGCGGACAACACCAACCCCGAAGGCATCACCGGCACCCTGAAGGAGGCCGTGCGCGGCGCGGACGTCTTCATCGGCGTCTCCGCCCCCAACGTCCTCAACGGCGACGACGTCGCCGCGATGGCCCAGAACGCGATCGTCTTCGCGCTCGCCAACCCCGACCCCGAGGTCGAGCCCGGCATCGCCCGCCAGACCGCCGCCGTCGTCGCCACCGGCCGCTCCGACTTCCCCAACCAGATCAACAACGTCCTGGTCTTCCCCGGAGTCTTCCGCGGCCTCCTCGACGCCCAGTCCCGCACGGTCAACACCGACATGATGCTCGCCGCCGCCCGCGCCCTCGCCGACGTCGTCGCCGAAGACGAACTCAACGCGAACTACATCATCCCCAGCGTCTTCAACGACAAGGTCGCCGGGGCGGTCGCGGGCGCCGTCCGCGAGGCCGCGAAGGCCGCCGGGGCGGCTGTGACGGGCACCACGACCGCCTGATGACGGCGCGTCGCGGGCCACCGGGCCCGCGACCTGCCCCTAAGGTGTCGGGCAGAAATCAGGCCGCAGAAATGCGGCTGTATCCGAGGCTGTGCCGCTTTCCGTGTGACTCTCCAGGGTGCCGGATTGGCTTTCCCGCCACTGGTGGGGGCAGGATGCGTAACCGGGCGCGAGGGTCTGGCAACGGACCCGGGTCCGGGGACTGTCCGAGGGCCCTGGCAGCATCGGCTTCGATCTCACGCCTCATTGGCAAGAAGAACACGGGAGTACAACATGAACCGCAGTGAGCTGGTGGCCGCGCTGGCCGACCGCGCCGAGGTGACCCGCAAGGACGCCGACGCCGTTCTGGCCGCGCTCGCCGAGACCGTCGGCGAGATCGTCGCCAAGGGCGACGAGAAGGTCACCATCCCCGGCTTCCTGACCTTCGAGCGCACCCACCGTGCCGCTCGGACCGCTCGCAACCCGCAGACGGGTGAGCCGATCCAGATCGCTGCCGGTTACAGCGTGAAGGTCTCCGCGGGCTCCAAGCTCAAGGAAGCCGCCAAGGGCAAGTAAGGCCTTCAGCGCTGCGCTCAGCGCTGGAAGGGCGGTCACCCCGGGCCGGGGTGACCGCCCTTCGGGCTTTCCCGGGCCTCTACGGGCCCTGCAGGGCCCGCGGGCGGCGTACGGCCACCTGGATGCCACCCGGATGCGCGAAAGCGCCTGTACGGGCCTTGGATGGCTCGTACAGGCGCTTACGGCCCGTCAGAACGGCGCCGCTCAGGCGTCGGTGCCGCCGGTGGCGGTGCGGTGCGCTTTAGGCGACGGGGTCGCCGCCGGGCATCTCCACGTTCGCGCCCAGATCCTTCAGCTTCTGCATGAAGTTCTCGTAGCCGCGGTTGATCAGGTCGATGCCGTGGACGCGCGAGGTGCCCTCCGCGGCCAGGGCCGCGATCAGGTACGAGAAGCCGCCGCGCAGGTCGGGGACGACCATGTCGGAGCCCTGCAGCTTGGTGGGGCCGGAGACGACCGCCGAGTGCAGGAAGTTGCGCTGGCCGAAGCGGCAGGCGGAACCGCCCAGGCACTCGCGGTACAGCTGGATGTGAGCACCCATCTGGTTGAGCGCGGAGGTGAAGCCGAGGCGCGACTCGTACACCGTCTCGTGGACGATGGACAGGCCCGAGGCCTGCGTCAGGGCCACGACCAGCGGCTGCTGCCAGTCGGTCTGGAAGCCGGGGTGGACGTCCGTCTCCAGGGCGATGGCGTTGAGCGAGCCGCCCGGGTGCCAGAAGCGGATGCCCTCGTCGTCGATCTCGAAGGCGCCGCCGACCTTGCGGTAGGTGTTGAGGAAGGTCATCATCGAGCGCTGCTGGGCGCCGCGCACGTAGATGTTGCCCCCGGTGGCCAGCGCCGCGGACGCCCAGGAGGCCGCCTCGAGGCGGTCGGAGAGCGCGCGGTGGTTGTAGCCGCCGAGCTTGTCGACACCGGTGATCCGGATGGTCCGGTCGGTGTCCATGGCGATGATCGCGCCCATCTTCTGCAGCACGCAGATGAGGTCCTCGATCTCGGGCTCCACGGCCGCGTTGGACAGCTCCGTGACGCCCTCCGCCAGGACGGCGGTCAGCAGCACCTGCTCGGTCGCGCCGACCGAGGGGTAGGGCAGGCGGATCTTGCAGCCGCGCAGCCGCTGCGGGGCCTCCAGGTACTGGCCGCCCTCGCGCTTCTCGATGGTCGCGCCGAACTGGCGCAGCACCTCGAAGTGGAAGTCGATCGGCCGGCCGCCGATGTCGCAGCCGCCCAGGCCGGGGATGAAGGCGTGGCCGAGCCGGTGCAGCAGCGGGCCGCACAGCAGGATCGGGATGCGCGAGGAGCCGGCGTGCGCGTCGATGTCCGCGACGTTGGCGCTCTCCACGTACGTGGGGTCGAGGACCAGCTCGCCGGGCTCGTCGCCGGGGCGGACGGTCACACCGTGCAGCTGCAGCAGTCCGCGCACGACGCGCACGTCGCGGATGTCGGGGACGTTGCGCAGACGGCTGGGGCCGTGCCCGAGCAGCGCGGCGACCATGGCCTTCGGCACGAGGTTCTTCGCGCCGCGGACACGGATCTCGCCCTCGAGCGGGGTACCGCCGTGGACAAGCAGGACATCGTCAGGGCCGGTCATGGATCTCGCGTTCCTGGAGTTGGGCAGGGGGCAAGAAGAAAGGGTAATGCGACGAGGGGGCCGCCCTGCATGCCCGAGGGGGCTCCGGGCACGTCATGGCTTTGCAACAACACGCTCCGTTAATGGAATGGTCGCTACCGGTTATCGGCGGGGCGCCGGGGGCCGCCCCTTTCTTGCCGGAGTGGGCGTCCGCCCCCCGCGCGGGCCCGAAATGCGGGATCATGTGCCCATGTCCGAGGTGTCCTCGCTCACAGGACGACTGCTTGTCGCGACACCGGCGCTCGCTGACCCGAATTTCGACCGCGCGGTGGTGCTGCTGCTCGACCACGACGAGGAGGGTTCCCTCGGAGTGGTCCTGAACCGGCCGACCCCCGTCGGGGTGGGCGACATCCTGGAGTCCTGGGCCGCGCTCGCCGGGGAGCCGGGCGTGGTCTTCCAGGGCGGGCCCGTCTCGCTCGACTCGGCGCTGGGCGTGGCCGTGGTCCCGGGCGAGGGGCACGGCAAGACGGGTGCCTCCGCCGTCGTCGGCGACGGCCCGCTCGGCTGGCGCCGCGTCCACGGCGCGATCGGCCTCGTGGACCTGGAGGCCCCGCCGGAGCTGCTCGCGGCCGCCCTCGGCTCGCTGCGGATCTTCGCCGGCTATGCCGGCTGGGGCCCCGGCCAGCTGGAGGAGGAGCTGGTCGAGGGCGCGTGGTACGTGGTGGAGTCCGAGCCGGGCGATGTCTCCTCGCCCGACCCGTCGCAGCTGTGGCGCGCGGTGCTGCGCCGGCAGCGCAACGAGCTGGCGATGGTGGCCACCTACCCGGACGACCCGAGCCTGAACTGACGCCGCGGCTCGCCGCCGGCCCGGGCGCAACCCCGGCCGCGGCCCCGGGCACGGCCCGGGCGTGTCGTCGCGCCGGGCTCCCCGTACAGCTGCCGTCCGGCGGGGGCGCGACCGGTCGCGACGCGGGCGGGAAACGACCGGACCGTGGATCGGTCCCCGGCGGTGTCCCCCAGTACCCTTGGAGACCATGAGCACTCTTGAGCCCGAGCGCGGGGCAGGGACCGGCACCCTCGTAGAGCCGACGCCGCAGGTGTCGCACGGCGACGGCGACCACGAGCGCTACGCCCATTACGTCCAGAAGGACAAGATCATGGAGAGCGCGCTCTCCGGTTCCCCGGTCGTCGCCCTGTGCGGCAAGGTCTGGGTCCCGGGACGCGACCCGAAGAAGTACCCGGTCTGTCCGATGTGCAAGGAGATCTTCGACGGCATGGGTGCCGGCGGGGACAAGGACGGCAAGGGCGGCAAGGGCGGCGACAAGAAGTAAGGCCCGGCTCCCCGCCGCCGGCACACCATCCTTCCCGGCCCCCGGGACGCGCTGAGGCGCGTCCCGGGGGCCGCGTGCGTGTGCGGGCGGGCGCCGGCGCGGGCGAACGTGCGGCGTGCGGGTGCGAGCGTGCCCGGGCGGCGTGCGGCGGCGCCCGCGTTGCGCAGGGTGCTTTTGCGGATCACGGTGTGGTGGAGACCTCTTGTCGGGGTCATGGCACGCCTTTACTCTCCTGCCAGTTGTGCTGAGCGAAACGCCCATTGCGTATGTTGCAACGCCACGCGGGAGGGGACCCCCATGACGCCCTTAGGCCGCCGTTTATCCGGCTGGGCGGCCGCCCTGGCCGCGGCCGCCGTCGCCCTGAGCGCCTGCGCCCCCTCGACCTCCGTCGGCGGCGCCGGCGGCGACGACAGCACGGGACGGCTGCGCGTCTGGCTCTTCCGGGAGGTCGACAACGCGCCCAAGGCCGCCGTCGTCGACAAGGCCGTCACCGCCTTCGCCCGGGAACACCGCGGCGTCTCCGTCGACGTCACCTACATCCCCGTCGAGACGCGCGCCCAGCGCATCAAGGCCGCCTTCAACGACCCCGCCAACGCCCCGGACGTCATCGAGTACGGCAACACCGACACCGCCGGCTACGTGCGCGACGGCGGACTGGCGGACATCACCGCCGACTTCGGCGCCTGGCCGGAGGCGAAGGACACCGACCCCACCGCCCGCCGCTCGGTGACCGTGGACGGCAAGGTCTACGGCGCCCCGCTGTTCGTCGGCGTGCGGGCCCTTTACTACCGCACCGACGTCTTCCGCGAGCTCGGCCTCCGGCCGCCGCGCACCCAGGCGGAGCTCGCGGAGACCGCGCGCCGTGTCCACCGGGAGCGGCCGGGGATGTACGGGCTGGTGGTCGGCGGCGCCTACACGTACGGAGCCCTGCCCTTCCTGTGGGCCAACGGCGGTGCCCTCGCCCGGCAGAAGGGCAGGAAGTACACCGCCGCGATCGACCACGAGGCGGCCAAGAAGGGCATCGAGGCGTACACCGGCCTGTTCGGCGACCACAACTGCCCGCCCGCCAAGTGCGCACAGATGGGCGGGAACGCCACCGTCGAGGCGTTCGCCTCGGGCAAGGCGGCCATGGCCATCGGCGGCGACTTCAGCCACCGGGCCGTCGAGAACGGCGAGGTCCGGGGCAAGTACGCGGTCGTGCCGCTGCCGGGGGCCGGAGAAGGCAGCATCGCCCCCGCGTTCGCGGGCGGGAACAATCTCGGCGTCCTCAAGGGCAGTTCGCGCCGTACGCTCGCCGTCGCCCTGATGCGGTCCCTCACCGGCAAGCGCACCCAGGCCGAGCTCTTCGACGCCATGGGCTTCCTGCCCACCTACACGGACGTGCGCAGGGAAGCGGCCCGAAGACAGCCCTTCGTCGAACCCTTCGTGAAGACGCTCACGGCGGGCGCCGCCTTCGTGCCCGTGACCCCCGCGTGGGCCGCCATCGACGCCGGGCAGGTCCTGCCGACGATGCTCCAGGAGATCGTGAGCGGCCGCAGGAGCGTGGACGCCGCGGCGGCGGCCGCGGCGAAGAAGATGAACGCCGCGTTCAGGGCGGCGGGCTGAACGATGCGCACCCACAGCCGGTACACACCGTGGCTCTACCTCGCCCCCGCCCTTCTCCTCGTCGGCGGACTGCTCGTCTACCCCGTCTACCAGCTCGGGCTCATCTCCTTCCTGGAGTACACCCAAGCCCAGGTCAGCGGCGGCGAGCCCACCTCCTTCCGGGGCTTCGGCAACTACGCGGCCCTCTTCGGCGACGCACAGTTCCGGGAGGTGCTGCTCTCCACCGTCCTCTTCGCGGCCGCGTGCGTGCTCTCCACCCTCGCCGTCGGCTGCGCGCTCGCCGTCCTCCTCACGCGCGTGCGCGCCCTGCCGCGGTTCGCCCTGATGGCCGCCGCGCTCGGCGCGTGGGCCACGCCCGCCGTCACCGGCTCGACGGTCTGGCTCTTCCTCTTCGACCCCGACTTCGGGCCTGTGGACAAATTGCTCACCCGGCTCGGCATGAGCGGCTTCGACGGCTACTCGTGGACCTACGACCGCTACAGCGCCTTCGCGCTCGTCCTCCTCGAAGTCGTCTGGTGCTCGTTCCCCTTCGTCATGGTGACCGTCTACGCCGGCATCCGGGCCATCCCCCGCGAGGTCCTGGAAGCGGCCGCCCTGGACGGCGCCTCGCAGTGGCGCATCTGGCGCGGGGTCATGGCGCCGATGCTCCGGCCGATCCTCGTCGTCGTCACCATCCAGTCGGTCATCTGGGACTTCAAGATCTTCACCCAGATCTACGTGATGACCAACGGCGGCGGGATCGCCGGACAGAACCTGACCCTGAACGTCTACGCCTACCAGAAGGCGTTCGCGTCCTCCCAGTACAGCCTCGGCTCGGCCATCGGGGTCGTCATGCTGCTGATCCTGCTCGCGGTCACGCTCGGCTACCTGCGGCTGCTCAGGCGCCAGGGGGAGGAGATATGAGCCGCCGGGATACGAGCCGCCGGGATACGAGCCGCCGGGATATGAGCCTCCGGGGCAGGCCCCTTCGGGGGAGGACCCTCCGGGGCAGGGCCCCCCGGGGTACGAGCTTCCGGGGTGCGGGCTCCGTACGCTTCCTTCGCGTCCGCCGGCCGTGGCGCCCGGCCGCCGAGGCCGCCGCCCTGCTGACCGCCGCCGTAGTGGCCTTCCCGCTCTACTGGATGGTCCTGTCCGCGGTGAAGCCCGCCGGCGAAGTGCAGTCGGAGCGGCCCCGCCCCTGGACCTCGGAGCCCTCCCTGGACGCGTTCCGGCGCGTCTTCGGCCAGCAGGACTTCGCGCGCTACTTCCTCAACAGCCTGCTCGTCGCGGGCACCGTCGTCGTGGTCTCCGCGGCCGTGGCCTTCCTCGCCGCGACCGCCGTCACCCGCTTCCGCTTCCGGTTCAGGACGACGCTGCTCGTCATGTTCCTCGTCGCCCAGATGGTGCCGGTCGAGGCCCTCACCATTCCGCTGTTCTTCCTCCTGCGCGACGCGGGGCAGACGGTTCCCGGCATCGGCCTCAACACCCTCGGCGCGCTGATCCTGCCCCACATCGCCTTCTCGCTGCCCTTCGCGATCTGGATGCTGCGCGGATTCGTCCGGGCGGTTCCCGAAGCGCTGGAGGAGGCCGCGTACCTCGACGGCGCGAGCCGCTCCCGCTTCCTGTGGCAGATCCTCTTCCCGCTGGTCTTCCCCGGTCTCGTCGCGACGAGCGTCTTCTCCTTCATCTCGACGTGGAACGACTTCCTCTTCGCGAAGTCCTTCATCGTCAGCGCCACCGAGAACTCCACCCTGCCGATGGCGCTCCTCGTCTTCTTCAAGGACGAGGGCAACGACTGGGGCGGCATCATGGCGGCGTCGACCGTCATGACCGTTCCGGTACTCGTCTTCTTCGTACTCGTACAGCGGAGGCTCGTGTCGGGCCTCGGCGGAGCGGTGAAGGATTGATGCCATGAGCGATTCCGGTGCACGTTCCGGTCCGTCCGCGTTTCCCGCGGAGCCGGTCCCCGCGGGCCCGGTCCCCGCAGACCTGATCCCCGGGGGTCTGATCCCCGGGGGTCTGATTCCCGCGCCGCGAGAGGCCGCACCGGTCGTTCCGGTGGTGCCGGCCGATCCGGGCAGCGGTCCCTCCGCCGTGGTCGACCGGGACACGTGCCTCGACGCGGGGCCGGGCACCGAGGGCGTGGCGCGCTGGCTCCGCGCCACCGTCGGTGCCGCGACCGGGCTCCCGCTTGCGGACGGCAGCGCCTTCGGCAGTGGCAGTGGCAACTGCATCAGCTTGCGCATCGACACCGGGCCGGAGCAGGAGCTCGGCCCGGAGGGTTATCAGCTCGTCAGCACCGGCGACGGCATCCGCATCCGGGCCGGCACCGCGGCCGGGGTCTTCTGGGGCGCGCAGACCCTCCGTCAGCTGCTCGGCCCGGAGGCGTTCCGGCGGGCGCCGGTCACCGGGAAGCGGGAGTGGCCCGTGCCCGCGGTCGCCGTGCGGGACGCCCCGCGGTTCCGCTGGCGCGGCGTCCTCCTGGACGTGGCCCGGCACTTCCTCCCCAAGGACGGCGTCCTGCGGTACCTCGACCTCCTCGCCGCGCACAAGCTCAACGTCCTGCACCTGCACCTGACGGACGACCAGGGCTGGCGCGTACAGATCGAGCGCTATCCCCGCCTGACGGAGACCGGCGCGTGGCGGGCCCGCACCAAGCTCGGGCACCGCGCCTCGCCGCTGTGGGACGAGCGCCCGCACGGCGGCTACTACACGCAGGACGACATCCGCGAGATCGTCGCGTACGCCGCCGAGCGGCACATCACCGTCGTCCCCGAGATCGACGTCCCCGGGCACTCGCAGGCCGCCATCGCCGCGTACCCGGAGCTCGGCAACACCGACGTCGTGGACACCGCCGCCCTGACGGTGTGGGACACGTGGGGCGTCAGCCCGAACGTGCTGGCCCCCTCCGACGCCGTTCTCGCCTTCTACGAGGGCGTGCTGACCGAGGTCCTCGACCTCTTTCCCGCGCCCTTCGTGCACATCGGCGGCGACGAGTGCCCCAAGGACCAGTGGAAGGCGTCCCCGGCCGCGCAGGCCAGGATCCGGGAGCTGGGCCTGGCCGGCGAGGACGAGCTGCAGAGCTGGTTCGTCCGGCACTTCGACCGCTGGCTGGCCGAGCGCGGCCGGCGCCTGATCGGCTGGGACGAGATCCTCGAAGGGGGCCTGGCGGAGGGGGCCGCCGTCTCCTCGTGGCGGGGGTACGCGGGGGGCGTCGCCGCGGCGCGTGCCGGGCACGACGTCGTCATGTGCCCCGAGCAGCAGGTCTACCTCGACCACCGGCAGGCACCGGGTACCGACGAGCCCGTACCGATCGGCTACGTCCGCACCCTGGAGGACGTCTACCGCTTCGATCCCGTGCCGCCCGGCCTCACCGGCGCCGAGGCCGCCCGCGTCCTCGGCGCCCAGGCCAACCTCTGGAGCGAGGTGACGGAGGACCAGCAGCGCGTCGACTACCAGGCCTTCCCGCGCCTGGCCGCCTTCGCCGAGGCCGTCTGGTCGGAACTGCCCGCGCCGGCCGAGCGCGACTACCCGGCCTTCGAACGCCGCATGACCGCCCATTACGCCCGCCTCGACGCCCTGGGCGTGGGCTACCGGCCGCCCGGCGGCCCCCGGCCCTGGCAGCGCCGCCCCGGCCTCCTCGGACGCCCGATCGAGGGCGCGCCCCCGATCGTGTGAGCCACGGCCAAGCTGCGCGCCGCTGCGCCGGACGGCTGGCACGGTGGTCCTTCACACACTGCCGTAAGTCGTAAAAAGGCCCCCTAAAATGGCAATCCGTACAGAGCGGGGACACTCCCGAAAATCGGACCATTCGCATTGCCGGGGACGGATCGGCGGTTCGTGGACCCTCGCGACGGCGGAGTCCGAAGATGTGCCAGAGTTGCCACGTCCGGGCCGTGAGGACGTACCGTACGGCGGGATCGTACGGCGGGATCAGGCCGGACAGCCGGGACCACCGGGGAAGGGGCAGCTGGGTTGACCACGCACGCACCGCAGGCAGCGCACACGGTGACGCTGCCGGGCTCGCTCGACGAGGCCGTGGCGGCGCTGGCCGCCATGCCCGCGGCCGTGCCCGTCGCGGGTGGCACCGATCTGATGGCCGCCGTCAACTCCGGCCTGCTGCGGCCCGCCGGCCTCGTCGGCCTCGGCCGCATCAGCGAGATCCGCGGCTGGCAGTACCAGGACGGCCACGCCCTGCTCGGTGCCGGCCTCACCCACGCCCGGATGGGCCGCCCCGACTTCGCGGCCCTCATCCCGGCGCTCGCGGCCGCCGCCCGCGCCGCGGGCCCGCCCCAGATCCGCAACGCCGGCACCCTCGGCGGCAACATCGCCTCCGCCGCGCCGACCGGTGACGCCCTGCCCGTCCTCGCCGCCCTCGAGGCCACCCTCGTCATCGCCGGCCCCGGCGGCAGCCGCCGCGAGATCCCCGTCGGCCACCTCCTGACGGGCTACGACATGCTCGCCCCCGGCGAGCTCATCGGCTACGTCCGCGTGCCCCTGCTGCACGCCCCGCAGACCTTCCTCAAGGCCACCGGACGCACCGGCCCGGGCCGCGCCACCGCGTCCGTCGCCGTCGTCCTCGACCCCGCCCGGCGGGGCGTGCGCTGCGCGGTGGGCGCCGTCGCACCCATGCCGCTGCGCCCGCTCGACGCCGAGCAGTGGGTCGCCTCGCTCATCGACTGGGACGGCGAGCGCACGCTCGCCCCCGAGGCGTGCGCCGCCTTCGGCGACTACGTCGCCGCGGCCTGCATCCCGGACCCCGCGCCCGCTCTCGACGGCGGGGAGCCGGGCACCCTGCCGCCCGCCGCGCTGCACTTGCGTCGTACGGTGGCGACTCTGGCCCGCCGAGCACTGGGGAGGGCACTCGCGTGAGTGACGAACAGCGACAGGCCCACGCCGCCGGCCCGGTCGGCTGGGAGCCGATCCCGCGCGGCGGGGAGTACGACGAGGGCACGACGTTCCTGCAACTGCCCCCCGAGCTCCTCGCGCACCCGGGAGCCGCCACGTCCGGCACCGGCACGTGGGACCCGCTGGCAGCGGCCGGCTCGGGCGGCTACACCCCGCCCTCCGCCGACTCCTGGCAGCAGGCGCCCGCGGCGGCGGCCGCCGCGGGGGCGCAGGGGCAGTGGGGGACGTACGGGCACGGGGAGGCCGGGGGCCAGCAGGGGGGCTACCAGCCGGGGCCCGAGGCCCACGCCGGTGCGCATGACGCTCACTCCGGTGTGCATGACGCTCATTCCGGTGTGCATGACGCCGCCTACGGTGAGACGTACGGCGAGGGCGTCCAAGGCGTTCACGGTGGTGATGTCCACGGCGGTGACGTTCACGGCGGTGACCTTCACAGTGGCGGCCTGCACGATGCCGACCCTCACGCCACGGCGGAGTGGCCGGCGCCCGGTGCCGGTTCGACGGGCCAGTGGTCCGTGCCGGCCGCGGGCGACGACCCCGTCGACGAGTCCGGCGAGTACCTCGTCCGCGGCGCCGCGCCGGAGGCGCCCGCGGCGCCGGTGACGCCGTCGGCTCCCTGGTCGGCGCAGCCCGTGGACGACTCCTGGCGCCAGTCGCTGGCCGCGGCCACCCCGGCCGCCGGTACGCCCGTGCCGGGCGTCGACACCGGCCAGTGGTCGGTTCCGGTTCTGCCCGAGGACGCGCCGGTTACGGCAGACGCGTCCGGCGAGTACGCGCTGGACGGCTTCCCCGGTGCGGCCGCGGAGCATTCCGCTTCCCACCTGCCCGGCGAGCCTCCGGCCGCTCCGGGCGTGGACGCGACGAGCACGTTCACCGTGCCGGCGTACGTCAGCGACGTCACCGGTACGGGCGATAATCCGGGCGCGGGCGGGACGGCGTACGAGCACGACCACGACCACGTGCTTGAGCGCGAGCCGTCCGCCGCAGATGACGCTGCCGGCCCCGAGGAGCCGCAGTCCGCGCCGGAGCCGGAACAGGAGCCGGAGCCGGGACAGCATCCCGGGCAGCACCTGCAGCCGACCGTTCCGCCGCAGCAGGCGGTGCACGCCGAGTCGTTCGGCCATGCGGGCCCGGCCGAGCAGCACGGCCGGCCCACGCTGCCCGAGCACTTCGTACCGCAGCAGGGCGGCCCGTCGGATGCGACCGATGCCGTAGCGCCGGATGCCGGGGCGCCTGATCACGTGGCGTCCGATCACGTGGCGCCCGACGTGGCGGCAGATCACGTAGCGCCCGAGGCGGCGCCCTCCGAAGCCCCCGAGCACCGGCAGGACGAGCCGGCCGGCGGCACCGAGGCCGCCCCGGAACACGGCGTGCCGGGCGTGCCGGGCGTGCCGGACATGCAGAACATGCAGGACATGCCGGACCACGGCATCCCGTCCCCGGGCGTCCCGGCGCACGACACGCTCGGTGGCTCCGACACGCTCGGCAGCTCCGATGCCCTCGCCGCGACCGACCCCCTAGGTCTCTCCGACCCGCTCGGCACGGGCGTCCCGCACAACGAGCACCCCTGCACGTCCTACGTCCTGCGCGTGAACGGCACCGACCGGCCCGTGACCGACGCGTGGATCGGCGAGTCGCTGCTCTACGTCCTGCGCGAGCGCCTCGGTCTCGCCGGGGCCAAGGACGGCTGCTCGCAGGGCGAGTGCGGGGCCTGCTCGGTGCAGGTCGACGGGCGGCTCGTGGCGTCCTGCCTCGTGCCGGCGGCCACCACCGCGGGCGCGGAGGTCCGTACGGTCGAGGGCCTGGCCGTGGACGGCAGGCCGTCCGACGTGCAGCGGGCGCTGGCCGAGTGCGGCGCCGTGCAGTGCGGGTTCTGCGTGCCCGGCATGGCGATGACCATGCACGACCTCCTCGAGGGCAACCACGCCCCGACCGAGAGGGAGACGCGCCAGGCCATCTGCGGCAACCTCTGCCGCTGCTCGGGCTACCGGGGCGTGCTGGACGCGGTCCGTCAGGTCGTCGGCGAGCGCGAGGCGGCAGCCGCCCAGGAGCAGGAGCTTCAGGACGCGCAAGGCCAGGGGCAGGCCCAGGGTCAGGCCTACGAGGGGCAGGCCTACGAGGGCCAGGCGTACGAGGGGCAGCCGGATGCGGACCAGGCCCGTATCCCGCACCAGGCGGGCCCGCACGGCGGGGGCAGCGGAAAGGCGACGACGGCATGACGGGAAGCGGCGGAATGGGTGGACCGGGCGGAATGGCGGGAATGGTGGGCGCGGGCGAAGGCTCCACCTCGGCCACGTCCGTCCCGCTGCTCGTCGCGCCCGGTCACGCCGAACCGCAGTACGGCATCGGCGCGTCCCTCCGCCCGGCCGACGCGGAGGCCAAGACGCAGGGCATCTACCCGTACGCGGCCGACCTGTGGGCCGAGGGCCTGCTGTGGGCCGCGCTCCTGCGTTCCCCGCACCCGCACGCCCGCATCCTGTCGATCGACACCAGTGAGGCCGCCCGGATGCCGGGCGTCCGCGCCGTCGTGACGCACGCGGACGTGCCCGGCGACGCCGCCCACGGCCGTAAGGTCGCCGACCGCCCGGTCTTCGCGTCCGACCTCGTGCGCCACCACGGCGAGCCGATCGCCGCCGTCGCCGCCGACCACCCCGACACCGCGCGCCTCGCCGCGGCGGCCATCGCCGTCGAGTACGAGGTGCTGGAGCCCGTCACCGACCCCGAGCAGGCCTTCTCCGCCGAGCCGCTGCACCCCGACGGCAATCTGATCCGCCACATCCCGCTGCGCTTCGGCGACCCGGAGGTGGTCGGCGAGGTGATCGTCGAGGGCCTCTACCGGATCGGCCGCCAGGACCCGGCGCCCATCGGCGCCGAGGCCGGCCTGGCCGTGCCCCGCCCCGACGGCGGCGTCGAGATCTACACCGCGTCCACCGACCCGCACGCCGACCGCGACCTGGCCGCCGCCTGCTTCGGCCTGGAGCCCGAGCGCGTGAAGGTCGTCGTCACCGGCGTGCCCGGGGCGATGGGCGACCGCGAGGACCCCGGCATGCAGCTGCCGCTCGGCCTGCTCGCGCTGCGCACCGGCCACCCCGTCAAGCTCGTCGCGACCCGCGAGGAGTCCTTCCTGGGCCACCCGCACCGCCACCCCACGCTCCTGCGCTACCGCCACCACGCGGACGCCGACGGCAAGCTGGTGAAGGTCGAGGCGCAGATCCTGCTGGACGCGGGCGCCTACGCCGACACCTCGTCCGACGCCCTGGCCGCCGCCGTGGCCTTCGCCTGCGGCCCGTACGTCATCCCGCACGCCTTCGTCGAAGGCTGGGCGGTCCGGACGAACAACCCGCCGTCCGGCCACATGCGCGGCGAGGGCGCCATGCAGGTGTGCGCCGCGTACGAGGGCCAGATGGACAAGCTCGCGGCGCGCCTGGGCCTGGACCCGGCGGAGCTGCGCCTGCGCAACGTGCTGGCGACGGGCGACCTGCTGCCCACCGGCCAGACGGTCACCTGCCCGGCCCCCGTCGCCGAGCTCCTGCGCGCCGTCCGTGACTATCCGCTGCCCGCCCTCCCCTCGGACGACCCCGAGGAGGAGTGGATGCTCCCCGGCGGCCCCGACGGCGCGGGCGAGGCCGGCGCGGTGCGGCGCGGCGTCGGCTACGGGCTGGGCATGGTGCACATGCTCGGCGCGGAGGGCGCGGACGAGGTCTCGACGGCGACGGTCAAGGTGACCGGCCCGACGGCCACGGTCATCTGCGCGGCCGTGGAGACCGGCCAGGGCTTCTCCACCCTGGCGCGCCAGATCGTCCAGGAGGTCCTGGGCATCGAAGAGGTCTACATCGCCCCCGTCGACACCGACCAGCCCCCGTCCGGGCCCGGCGCGCACAGCCGCCACACGTGGGTGTCGGGCGGCGCGGTCGAGCGGGCGGCGCGGATGGTGCGGACGCAGCTGCTGCAGCCGCTCGCCGCGCAGTTCGGCATGTCCGCGGAGCTGCTGACGATCGCCGACGGCAAGATCACGTCGTACGACGGCGTCCTCAGCACGACGGTCGCCGAAGCCCTGGAGGGCAAGGAACTGTGGGCCACGGCCCAGTGCCGCCCCCACCCCACCGAGCCGCTGGACGAATCGGGCCAGGGCGACGCGTTCGTCGGCATGGCCTTCTGCGCGGTGCGCGCGGTGGTGGACGTGGACGTGGAACTGGGCTCCGTCCGCGTGGTCGAAATGGCGGTGGCCCAGGACGTGGGCCGCGTCCTGAACCCCGCACAGGCGAAGGCCCGCATCGAAGCGGGCATCACCCAGGGCATCGGGGCGGCCCTGACGGAAAACCTCCGCACGGCGGGCGGAATGGTCCGCCGCCCGGACTTCACGGGCTACGCCCTGCCGACATCACTGGACACCCCGGACGTCCACATCGTGAAGCTGGTCGAGGAGCGCGACGTCGTTGCTCCTTTCGGGGCCAAGGCGATCAGCGCGGTGCCGGTGGTGACGTCGCCGGCGGCGGTGGCATCGGCGGTACGCGCGGCCACGGGCCGCCCGGTCAACCGCCTCCCGATCCGCCCCCAGGCGGCGGTGGCAACGACCGCCTGAGGCCCTTCGAGCCGCCCCCACCCGTGCCGGCGTGTCACTGCCCGCCGTTACTGTGTAGCGTGAAGTTACATGTGACGGCGGGTGGTTGACGGTGGGGAAGCCAGTGGAGGGGCGCACGTGACCGAGCAGGGTCCGGGGACGGGACCGCAGGGCGGCCTGGCCGCCGAACTGTCCTCCCTCAAAAAATTCAAGGGCCGGGTGGACGAGCTCCTGAGAACGCTCGACGAGTCCGACGGCGCGCCGGGCAAGGTAGCCGAAACCGGGCTGACCCAGGCCCACTTGGGCGAGAACTTCCACGCTGCAGAAGCCCTCTACAGCGTCTACCGCGACGTCCACACGGACCTGGTCACCCTCGCCCAACTCCTCAACGACCAGATCACGGTCCTCTCCGCCGCCATCCTGGAAGCCCACGGCGGCTACACCAACACGGATGCCGAAGAACGCGACAAACTCTGGGCGATCCACGAACGGGTGCAGCGGCAGTACGACCCGAAGCTGGATCCCTTCGCGGAGCCGGCCCGGGAACTGCAGCCGCAGCCGCACACGTCGCGGACGGGCGAGCGCACGAGTCTGCGGCAGGGCGGCGGCTCGAACGCACACTCCTCCACCTTCTAGACGAGGTAAGGACGCACATCCCATGGCTGACCCGACCCCGACCAGAAGCGCCAAGGACCCCCGGCAACCGCCCGTATGCACCCCTGCCCAGGACTTCTACGAGATTCCGCACGAGAAGCTGCAGGCGATGGTCGAGCACGCGGACCAGCACCGGGTCACCGCCATCAGCCGCCAGCTCAACGGCGCGGCCCAGGCCATCAAGAAACTCGGAGACGACCTCAAGAAGCACATGGAAGGCGTCGTCTGGTCGGGCGAAGCCGGCGAGGCCTTCCGCAAGTGGGGCTACTCCATGGCCAACGAGACCATCCGGCTCGGCGACTACGTCAAGAAGGTCAACGAGTGGATGGGCTACGCGTCCACGGACCTCGGCGGCGCGAGGCGAATGCCGAAGTACTCACCCGAGGACAAGGCCACGGTCGACGCGTGGCTGAAAAAGCAGACCGTCCCCCTGAAGGAGGTCCCCCCACCGTGGATGCAGGGCCTCAAACCCGACAGCCCCCTGGACAGCCCCACGCATAAGCAGGCGTACGACGCCCAGGAGCGGCTGAGGGAGAACCACAAGGCGGCGGCTGCGCTGATGAAGGCGCTGGCGGAGTCGTACGACCAGACGGGGACGCAGCTTTTGCGGGCGGATAGGCCCAACTTTCGGCCTATGCCGGACAAAGTTATGCCAGGTCGCAAGGACCCCGGATTGGGCGACCTTGAGCATGTAGACCTGCCCGGCAGAGGTTCCGACGGACCGTCGTCTGATGAAGCGGCTCGGGCGGCTTTGCCAGCAGGCTACGCGGGCGGTGTCTCCGCCGGTAGCGCTGGCGGTGGCTCGCCACTGCCTAGGCCTGCGGAACGGCTCGTTCGACGGCCGGAGCTGGACCTCTCGGGGGGTGTCGATGCGCCACCCCGCGTGCCCGTTCCGCAGCCGGACCGGCCTCCGGTCGCTCCGCCGGATGCCGGGAGGCCACAGGTTCCCATGCCGCACGTTCCTGTGCCTGGTTGGTCGGGTCCTGATCGGCGCCCTGAGTCGGGTGCCCGTCCAGGCGGGTCGTTCCCTGAGCGAGATGGACGGTCAGTACTCAGAGTCCCGTTGCCGGGGTCCGGAACTGGCACCAGCCGTCGTCCAGAGACCCGGTTGCCGAACATGCCGCGCGACGGGGTTGTTGGCGGTCGCCCCACGCCGCGGGGGACGTCCGGGCCGAGTCAGCCCCCTGGGCGGGTCTCGGCCTTCGGTGCGGAGTCACCTCAGCGGCAGGGCCAAGCGCGGGCTCCCATGGTCCCGGGCGCGAGCTTCGGCGGGGCGCCTGGGCCTGCGACGGGCAGCCCGAGCCGTGGCGCTGGTCGAGCCAGGGCGACGGAGCCCGGCGGAGTTGCTGGGGGTCGGCCGGAGCAGATCCCGGGCAGAGGCGGTAGTACGGCCTTTACCCCTGGGGGCACCGGCCTGGTCCGAGGCGGTCTCGCTGGCGAGAGTCGAAGTAATTCGTCATCCAAGCCCAGCATGCTGGGCGGATTGATGCCCCCGGCTGGTGTTGGTGGTGCCCCTTCGGAACGGCGGGCCGGAGGTCGACGCCCCGACTATCTGGTCGAGGACGAGGAAACCTGGAATCAGGGCAGCAAGCCAGTGATGCCGCCGGTCATTGAGTAGGGGATAAGTTCATGCGCAGTGCCCGTGCCGTACACAGGGCATGTGAGAGAGCGGCCGTGGCTGTTTTCGCCTCGCTCGTCGTGGTATCGGCCTCGCCAGCTCAAGCCGATACCATTCGCTCCCGCCAGTGGCATCTCGACGCCATGCATGCGGAAGAAATGTGGGAGGAGAGCACCGGCGCCGGGGTGACGGTGGCGGTAATCGACAGCGGTGTTGATGAAGGCCTCCCCGACCTGCAGGGGCAAGTACTTGAAGGGAAGAACTTCTCAAAGCAGCCGGGCGACGCGCGAACCGACACCGATGGCCATGGCAGCAGCATGGCAGCCCTCATTGCCGGGACGGGAAGAAAGGGTAGCTCCACGGGAGCCTACGGTCTTGCTCCTGGTGTGAAAGTCCTTCCCGTTCGTCTGGAATCGAAGAAGGATTTGCTAGACCAGGATAGGGCGATGGTCGACGCGCTCCACTACGCTGCGGAGTCTGATGCAAAGGTCATCAATATCTCGCTAGGTAGCCCCCGTCGGAGCAACGAGGCAGAGAAGGCCATCGCCTATGCCCTGAGCAGAGGAAAATTGATCTTTGCTGCGGTTGGTAACTCCGGTGACAAGAGTAATGCGGCGGAGTATCCAGCTGCCTACCCAGGCGTCATTGGCGTGGCCGGGCTCAATCAAGAGGGCTCCACTGCGGATTGGTCGCAGCATGGTGCGCAGGTGGACCTGTCCGCGCCTGGAGTAGACGTGATTTCGGCCTGCCCAGGCGGCACCGGAGTCTGCAAAGGCAATGGCACAAGCGGAGCCACCGCCCTCGCCTCCGCCTCCGCCGCCCTAATCTGGTCCGTCCACCCCACCTGGACCGCCAACCAGGTAACCCGCGTCCTCATCAACACCGCCGGCGGCACCGGAACGGCTGAAAAGCGTAACGACTACGTCGGCTACGGCGCCGTTCGTCCCCGTATCGCCCTGAAGGACCCGGGCGACCCCGGCCCCGCCGATGTGAACCCGCTGCCGGGCCCGGCGTCTTCGCCGGGCGTCAAGGGCGGTGACGGCCAGGACACCGCCGACAGCATGTCGAAGCATTCCGGCACGGAAGCCTCGGCAAAGCAGGAGGGCAGCCCGACCAAGTGGATCGCCGTCGGCGCCGGCGCGGCGGTCCTCGTCGGGGCGGCCGTCGCCACGCCGGCCCTTCTCGCCCGTCGCCGCAATGCCGCCGCCACCACCCGAGGCGGCCCCGCGGTCTGAAGCCGGCCCGCTCCGGAACGGCGTCGGCAGGCGCGCGCCCACGGCAGGGTGTCGAAAGCGCATCCACGGAACCTGCGTGCGATTATGTGGACTCGGCGCCACCAAAGGCCAGGTGACGGGGCGACAGGTGTCCCGTGAACGACAGGCGCCGTACCTCGGTGGGTGGGGGAGGCGGCAATGGGCGGCAGCCCGAGTGGCGGTGGCGGTGGCGCCGGCGACGGCAAGATCCTGGACATCAAGACCGCGGACTTGAAGTCCGCGGCGCCCACCTTCAGTGAGCAGAGCGGCAAGCTCGGCGAAGCACTGTCGGAGCTGACGGCGACGCTCGACGCCCTCGGCTCGCCCTGGGGCGCGGACGACCAGGGGAAGGCCTTCGGCGACTCGTACCAGCCCAAGCGCACTCAGATCGAGAACTCGACCAAGATCCTCGTCGCCGGCCTCGCGAGCATTCACGAGGCGATGGTCGACATGTCCGACGGCCACATCGAGAACGACAAGCTGATCGCTGCGATGTTCTCGAAGAAGGGCGCCAAGGGCGGCGGCAGCGGCAAGTGAGCGTCAAGCACAAGGTCCAGAACTTCCTGGTCGACTACATGGGCCTGTACTGGCCCGATGGCGACGCGGACAAGCTCCGCAAGGCGGCCAAGGCCTGGCGGACCTTCGCCGGCAAGGTCGAGACGATCCGCACGCCCGTCAACAACCAGGCCACCTCCCTCATCCACAACAACAAGGGTGAGGCGATCGAGGCCTTCGAGGTGTTCTGGCACCGCTATGCCAAGGGCTCGGAGGACGGCTGGCTGCACGACCTCGCCGACTCGGCGAAGAAGATGGCCGACGGGCTGGAGAAACTTGCCCACGCCATCGACAAGGCGATGGACGACCTCTGGGACAAGATCATCGAGGATCTCGTCGTCCTGGGCGCCGCCGTCACGATCGCCGTGGCGACCGGCGGCGCCCTCGCCGGTCCCGCCGCCACTGCCGCGACGGCGATCGTCGAAGCCGGCGCCGCCCTCGGCATCGTCGTGTCCACGACGGTGGCCGAGGTTGCGGGCGTGACGCTGGCCGCCGCGGCGTTCGGCGGCCTGGAGTCGGTCACGGTCAACCTGGCGGTCGCCCAGCCCATCAAGATCGCGCAGGGCCGGCAGGAGGGCATCAACCTGACCGAAGCCGGCACGGCCGCCAATGACGGCATGCTCTACGGCGGCATGTTCGGCGGCTTCGGCAGCATCGCGAAGAACGCCGGCACCGCGGGCAGCTACCGCAACCTCTTCAGCGGCATCCGCCCCCTCGACATCGAACTCGCCCAGGCCGCCCGCCTCCCGGTCAACATCGAGTGCGCCCTGGACCCCATCGACGTCGCCACCGGCGCGATGCTCCTGCCGGCCACGGATGTCGCCCTCCCCGGCGCTCTGCCCCTCCTCGTCGAACGCACCCACATCTCCTCGTACCGGGAGGGCGCCTGGTTCGGCCCGACCTGGGCATCCACCTTCGACGAGCGCGTCCAGATCGATGCGGACGGCGTCGTCTACGCGGCGGCCGACGGCATGCGCCTGGTCTACCCGGTGCCGCTGCCCGGCGAGCCGGTCCTGCCGCTCAAGGGCCCGCGCCGCCCCCTGACCTGGGACGGCGCACCCGGCGGCCTGATGACCATCACCGACCCGCAGTCAGGGACCACCCGCACCTTCGGAGGCGTGGCCCCGACCGAGGAGCCGGCGCTCCTCCAGCTGCCGCTGCTGTCCGTGGAGGACCGCAACGGCGCCCGCATCGACATCGAGCGCACCGCCACCGGCACGCCCACCGCGATCCGTCACTCGGGCGGTTACTACGTGGCAGTGGAGACGGCCGTCGTCGGGTCGGCGGGTGCACGTGTCACGGGGCTGCGCCTCCTCGACGAGCCCCCGTCCCCGTACGAGCCGGCCCACGCCCCCGGCCGCGGCACGACCCTGATCCGCTACGGCTACGACGACGCGGGCAACCTGACGGAGGTCACCAACTCCAGCGGCAAGCCCCTGCGTTTCACTTACGACGCCGAAGGCCGAATAACCTCCTGGACCGACCGCAACGACACGACGTACGGGTACACGTACGACGCCCGAGGCCGCGTGATCCGTACCGACGGCACCGGCGGCTTCCTCTCCGGCTCGCTGTCGTACGATGCCGCGACCCGTACGACGACGGTCACGGACTCCCTGGGCCACGAACGCACCTACCGCTACAACGCGGACGCCCTGGTCACGCAGGAGACGGACGCACTCGGCCACACGACCGTCACCACCTGGGACGCCACGGCCACGAGCCGCCTGTCGGTGACGGACCCGCTGGGCCGCGCCACCCGCTACGCGTACGACGACGCGGGAAACCTCTCCCGGGTCACCCTGCCGGACGGTTCGGCGGCCTCGGCGACTTACGACGGCCTGTGCAGGCCGACGGAGCTCACGGAACCGGGCGGCGCGACGTGGCGCCACGCCTACGACGCGCGCGGCAACCTCCTCGCGACCACGGACCCGCTGGGCGCGGAGACGCGCTACAGCTACGACGAACTCGGCCATCTGTCCGCCGTGACCGACGCCCTCGGTCACACCTCTCACGTCACCTGTGACGCGGCCGGGCTACCCGTGACCCTCACGGACCCGCTCGGCTACCGCACGGCGGCCCGCCGGGATTCCTTCGGGCGCGTCGCCGAGGTCACGGACCCGCTGGGGCGTATCACGCGTACGGCGTGGACGCCGGAGGGCCGGCCCGGCCGCCGCGAGTACCCGGACGGCACCGTCGAGGCGTGGACCTGGGACGGCGAAGGCAACCTCCTCACCCACACCGACCCCGCAGGCAACACCACCCGCCACACCCCTGGCCACTTCGACCTCCCCGCCACCCGCACGGACCCCGACGGCGCGACGTACGCCTTCACGTACGACACGGAACTACGGCTGACGGGCGTGACGAACCCGCAAGGTCTGACGTGGACGTACGCCTACGACGCGGCGGGCCGCATCACCTCCGAGACGGACTTCAACGGCCGGACCCTGACGTACGCGCACGATGCGGCAGGCGGCCTGGCCGCCCGTACGAACGGCGCCGGCGAAACCCTCCGCTTCACCCGCGACCTGCTGGGCCGCGCGACGGAACAGCACGCGGACGACACCGAGGCGGTGTCGACCTTCACCTACGACGCGGCAGGGCACCTAGCTCGTGCGGTGAACGTGGACGCGGAGATCGTCTACGAGCGGGACGCGCTCGGCCGCGTGCTGTCGGAGACGGTGAGCGGCAGAACGGTCACGTACGCGTACGACGCGCTGGGCCGCCGGACGCGCCGCGCCACCCCGTCCGGGCTCACCTCGGAATGGACGTACGACGCGGCGGGCCGCCCGACGGCGCTTCGCGGCGACGCGGGCGGGCTGACGTTCACCTACGACGCGGCCGGCCGCGAAACGGAACGCCGTCTGGGCGAAGGCGCGGTGCTCACCCAGCAATGGGACACGGCAGACCGCCTCACCACGCAGGCGGTCCGCGGCGCGGAGCGCCTTCTCCAGCACCGCGCATACGCCTACCGCCCCGACGGCTACCTCACCGAGATCCGCGAACTCACCTCCGGGACACGACGCTTCGACCTCACGGCGACGGGGCGCGTCACGGCGGTCAACGCGTACGGCTGGACGGAGCGGTACGCGTACGACGCGGCGGGCAATGTCACGCTCGCCGAGGCTCCGGCACACGGCGCCCCGGGCGAGCGCGACGTCGAAGGCACCCTGATCCGCCGCGCGGGCCGTACGACGTACGAACACGACGCCCAGGGCCGCCTCACCCGCAAGGCCCGCAAGCTCCTCAACGGCCAAACGCACACGTGGACATACACCTGGGACGCGGAAGACCGCCTCCGGGAGGCGGTGACGCCGGAGGGCGAGCGCTGGCGGTACGCGTACGACCCACTGGGCCGCCGAATATCGAAGCGGCGCGTCCCGGCCGACGGCGGAGAGCCGACCGAGGAAACGCTCTTCTCCTGGGACGGCACGCGCCTGGCAGAGCAGTCCACCGCCGACGGCCGAGTGACAACCTGGGACTACGCCCCCGGCACGCACCGCCCCCTGACACAGACGGACCACACGCGCCTGGTCCGCTCAGCGGGCAAGTCCCTGATAGAGGAATTCGCGGACAAGCCGGACCGCGAAGTCGGCACCCGCTTCCACGCCGTCATCACGGACGCGATCGGCACCCCACTGGAGCTGATCACCCCGTCCGGAGAACTGTCCTGGCAACACCGAACGACCCTTTGGGGCACCCACCTCCCGGCCCCCGCGACAGAAGGGGGCCTGGACTGCCCCCTCCGCTTCCCGGGCCAGTACGCGGACGAAGAAACGGGCCTGCACTACAACTACTTCCGCTACTACGATCCGGAATGGGCCCGCTTCGCGTCTGCAGACCCTCTCGGCCTTGGCCCCTCTCCGGACCCGCACGCCTACGTCCTACAGCCGTACACCGAGTCAGACCCGCTTGGCCTTGCTCCTTGTACCGATCGAGGTGGCTGGTACGGACGGCTTCAGCCCGCGCGAGACCATAACGAGATCAACCACATCCCTGCCAAGTCTGCCTACAAGCACCTCAAGACTCTCACTGAACACATGGGCCCAGCCATTCGGATGGATAAACCGGACCACAGGGAAGTCGGCAGCACGGGAAGTAGCCGTGAGGCGCGCGCCTGGCAGAAGGCTCAACGTAACCTTATCGACCAGGGGCGGTTCGATGAGGCCATGAAGATGGACATTGACGACATCAGGGCACGCTTCGGAAATAAGTATGACCAACATATAGCGGATATGGTGGCTACACTCAAGGAAAATGCGGGATTGCAGGCGCTGCTTCGCGATAACGGCTGGACGATCGACTACAACCTGCTGAAATGAGGAAGTGATGGATATTCGGCTGGCGCCGCCTCACGGTGTTGCTCCGGTGCAGATCGGGATGTCGCTGGGCGAGGCGCGTCATATGGCTGCCACTTGGGGAGAGGTGAAGGTCTCCGGTCCATTTGCGCACACTTCGAGCGTGAAAGTGATTGCGGTGAACCAGGACTTCCAGGTAGTAGTGCATCTCGAAGGCGGTGAGTCCGTTACTGCAGTCGAGGTGTGGCGCTCGGCAGGTGATGCGGATGTCCGGGTGCTTCTGGGGGAACTGGATGTCTTCCGTACGCCGGCGCGAGAAGTTCTGCGTCGGCTGGCGGCGCAAGGGTACGAAATTGATGTGTCTGAACCGGAGTATCCGACGGTTGGAGGCTTGACGCTCGCATTCACCCGTGAGGCGGCTCACGAGGTTGAGTGCGACCCTGAGGACGGTCTCCCTCTTTACTTCGAGTCGGTTTTGGTCGCTGACGCTAATTACTACTGAGCCTGGTCGTGTGCGCGGAGGCAACCGCAAAGAAAGGCGGTAGGGGTGTGAGGGCACTCAGCTCTGCTGAAGGTGAGGCTCAGGCCTTGAGCGTTTCAGGTCATCCTTGGTGGCTGTGCTCGGCCAGGTCGCCCCGGCCGGGCTGTTTGCAGCCTTTAGTGCGGGTGGTTTTGGGGCGTGTTCTGGGTTGGGATGGCTCGTACGGCGGAGAGTTCGGATCGCCGGGTGGAGGTAGATCAGTTCGCCGGACTGGAAGCGCACGGCCTTCATGCGGCCTACCTTCGTCACGTCCAGCACCCTGAACGGCACGTTGCCGATCGCGATGACGTCTCCCGGCTCCATGGTGTCGCTGGTGACTTTGACGGACGTGAAGGTGTGCGTGGCGGAGCTCGCGATCATCGACCGGCCTCCGCCATCGGTCGTCGGTGCCGCTCGGTCGTGAGGGGTTGCCAGCGCGGCTGGAGTCGTAGGCGGGCCTGTTCTCCCTCGGTCAGCAGGTACAGGCGGACCAGGCTCGTCCCCTAGGCGTGGATCAGGTTCTGATGCCATGAGGGGCGGTGTGCGGTCGGCCCGGCTGACGGTGTCCCCTCTCGCTCCTGACGCCCCTTCGGTTCCTCTCGTACCTCCGTCTCGATGTGTGCACGGCTCCCTTGGCCGATGACCCGCGGGACGTATCCGGCTGCGGCCAGGCGTGCGGCGATGGCGTCGATGCGGTCCTGAAAACGAAGGCACAACGTGTTCCTCCACCGCCGTGCGCGCAGGGCGTGCAAGGTTTACGGGCTAGCTCGAAGCTGCACCTCTACCCCCATGCTCACCGTCTACCAATGCGGCGCATGGCCGAGGTCGGGATCAAGGTCGCCCGCGCCGCGGAGCGGCCCGAGCCCGGGTATGCGGATGCCGAGGAGGTCAGCCTCCTCGGCATTCGGAAGGGTGCGCTGGTGACGCGGATCCAGCGTACGTACTACAGCGCCGACGGCCGGGCCGTCGAGACGGCGGACATTGTCGTGCCGACCGCCCTGTGCGAGATCGTCTACGACGTGTCGTTCGGGTCGTGAAGGCTGCTCAGTAAGCGTTCAGGCGCCGAACGTTCTGCGGTCGAGGGTCCGGCAGAGCAGGAGCGGCAGCAGCACGGCCAGGGACGCCGCGACGGCCGGGAGCCAGGCGAGTCTTACGGCGCCCGCAACCACCATCACCTGCACCGCAATTGCCGTCGTCAGACTGCGCGCCGCGGAGGAGCGGTCCCGGACGGCGCGGGTCATGCGGCGGACGCTCCAGGTGTTCGCCGCTACGGCGGCGAGCCCTACGGCCATGGCGGCCGCCGTCCATGCGAGGGCGGTCTCGGGGGCGCCGCCTGCGGATTCCTCGTCCTCGGGGTCCACCCCCTGGAAGTACATCGGGGCGAACAAGAAGCTGTACAGCCCGATCATCAGCGTCTGGCCGGCCACGAGGAACGTCGTCAGGCCCAGCAAGCCACGGTGGCCGTTCTTCATCGGCAGTTCCTGTCTTTCCCCGTTCGCAGGTCCCCGCGGGGGCAAATAGGCTGGTCGTAGGGGGCGAAACGGCTCGATCCGAACGGCTCGATCCTAGGAGTCTTCCATGAGTGTGAGGAAGAACAGAAAGGGCGCCTGGCGCGCCACCCGCACTTCCGGAGTCGTCACCGCATTCGTCACGGCCGCCGCGATCGTTTCCGTCGGTCCGGTTCAGGCTCAGTCCACCGTTCAACCGGTTCGGGTTCAGGTCCAGGTTCAGCCCACCGCTCAGTTGTCCGCGTGGGTCAGCGACGGCTGGGGCGGGGGCACCATCACCAGTCAGCCCGCCGGGATCAATTGTCACCAGGAGGCGTGGGACCCGTACGGGAGTGGTGAGCCGCAGCCGGATCCGACCGGTGCTTGTACCGCGAGCTTCGAGGTCGGAACGACGGTCACCTTCACCGCCACGGCCGACCCGGGGTCGTACGTCAACTTCGGTCCCGTGCCGAATCCCGTCACCGTGCAGTCCGGCTACAACTTCACCTGGGTGATGTTCTGCCCGGATGACGGGCTCTGCTCCGCCGGTTAGCGGCGGCGGCAGCAGAACGCCGGGCGTCAGAGGCCGTGACCGGAATCGAACCGGCGTAACTCGCTTTGCAGGCGAGTCCCTCAACCACTCGGGCACACGGCCAAGTTGTGCTCAGCGAGTTCAACGTAGGGGACGGCTGCCCGGGGCATCAACGGTGGCGGCGGTCCTGCAATGTGACCGCCATGCCGTGTTCACGCGGCCCCGCCGTCGCCCTCGTGCGCCTCCGGGTCGTGGCCCCTCGTCAGGAAGGATTCCACGACCGGGCGGAAGAGGTCCGGTTCGTCCACCCAGGGGTAGTGGCCCACGCCGTGGAGGGTCCGGACCGAGGCCGTGCGGAAGGAGCCGGCCACCAGTTCGCCCGCGCGCAGGCCGGCCAGGGCGTCGCGGTCGCCGGTGATGACGAGGACCGGGCATTTCAGGCCGGGGAGGCGGTCCAGGAGGGCGGTGCGGGCCGGGTCGTCGACGCCCTGCCAGAAGCCGGCGCGGGGGACGGGGCCGAGCTGGTCCGGTTCGGTGGCCGCGTGGGCGCGCTGGGGGGCTTCCCAGCGGCCGTAGCCCATGGGGGCCGCACGCGTGAGCAGGTTGCGGATCTCGTTCATGTCGGCGGTCGTCGGGAGGGTGTGGACGGCCACGTACGCGTCCGGCCACCAGTCCTCCTCCGCCCGTGACTCGAAGATCTCCACCGCGTCGTCCGGCAGCCGCCCCTGGAGGCGGGAGCCGGGGGTGACGAGGACCAGCCGGGTGAGGCGGTGGCCGTAGAGGGCCGCGTACGCCTGGGCCGTCGCGCACGCCGCGTCGTGGGCGAGGAGGGCGAAGGCCTCCAGGCCCAGGTGCGCGCGCAGGGATTCGAGGTCCTCGGCGAGGGCCGGGAAGGCGTAGCCGTCGGGGTCGGGGGAGGGCGGCGAGGCGCCCGTGCCGCGGCTGTCGGGGATGACGAGGGTGCGGTGGGCGTCCAGTCCGCCGAGGTCGCCGAGGTAGGCGGCGTCCCTGCCGGGGCCGCCCGCCAGGCACAGCAGCGGCGCCCCCGGCTGCGGGCCCTCCAGGACCCGGTAGCTGAGTTCCACTCCGTCGTAAGATGTGTATTGCGGCATAAGTCCAGCTTGCCCCATCTGTTCGCTCATTCCGCTGATCCAGAAGCTACCCCTCGCCACTCACCCCTCTATCCCAAATTCCGCTTATGATTCCGGCGTGTTCGACTCGCGGCACATCAAGACGTTCCACGCGGTGGTCACGGCCGGTTCGTACTCCGCGGCCGCCCGCGTGCTCGGCTACACCCAGCCCGCGATCACCCAGCAGATGAAGGCGCTGGAGCGCTCCGTCGGCACCCCGCTGTTCACCCGCGTCGGCCGCCGCATGCGCCTGACCGAGGCCGGCGAGGCGCTCGCCCGGCACGCCGAGACCATCCTCGACAGCCTCACGGCCGCGCAGCAGCAGATGAGTTCGCTGACCCGGCTGCGCGCCGGACGGGTCAGGGTCTGCGCCTTCCCCAGCGCGAGCGCCACGCTGATACCGGAGGCGCTGGCCCGGCTCGCCGCCGACCACCCCGGCATCCGGGTCGAGCTCCTCGAGGGCGAGCCGCCCGACTCGATCCGCCGCCTCGTGCGCGGCGAGTGCGACATCACCCTCGCCTTCACCTATCCCGGCCTGCACGAACAGGTCCCCGAGGAACTGGTGGAGATACCGCTCATGGAGGACCAGCTGACGGTCCTCATGCCCATAGGGCACCCCCTCGCGCGCCGCCGCGCCGTCCAGCTCGCCGACCTCTCCGAAGAGCGCTGGATCGCCGGCTGCCTGCGCTGCCGCACCAACTTCCTCCACGAGTGCGCCGAGGTCGGCTTCGCCCCCGACATCGCCTTCACCACCGACGACAACCTCGTCGTGCAGTCGCTGGTCGCCGAGGGCCTCGGCATCGCGATGATGCCGGGGCTGGTGCTGTCCTTCATGCGCCACGACCGGATCACGGGGCGGGCGCTCGATCCGGCCTCGCGCCGCCAGGTCTCGGCGTACGCGCTGCGCGACCACCTGCGGATTCCGGCCACCGCGCTCGTCCTGGACGAGCTCAAGGCGGTGGCGGCCCGGCGCGTCGGCTGCTGACCGGAGTCACAGCATCCGCACCCTTGGCGCGCCCAACTCATAAGCGTTCTTTGGGCTCCGGCCAAAGAACTGTCGTTGGACCCGTCCCTCCGCCCGCCTCGACCCTGCACTCATGACCACTCCCACCGCAGCTCCGACGACCGCAGTCCCGACGACCGCGCGCCTCGCCCGGCTCGTCGACGAGGTCCGGGAAGCCGTAGGCCGTGGCCTGCCGCCCGACACGACGGCCTACATCGTCGGCGAGCGGCTCGCCGCCCACCTCGGCGCCGACGACCTGCTCACCGCCGAACAGCGCGAGGGCGACCCCGACCACTACCGGCAGCACATCCTGCACGCCGAGCACGACGGCAGCTTCTCCGTCGTCGCCCTCGTGTGGATGCCCGGCCAGCAGACGTCCGTCCACGACCACGTCTCCTGGTGCGTCACCGGCGTCCACGAGGGCACCGAGAGCGAGCGCCGCTACCGGCTCGTGCCCGACGGCACGACCGCCCGCCTCGTCGCGACCGAGGACGTCGTCAACCACCAGGGGGACGTGTGCGGCTTCGCGCCGCCCGGCGACATCCACCGCGTCCGCAACGCCTGTACGACCAAGGCGATCTCCCTCCACATCTACGGCGCCGACATCTCCCGCCTGGGCTCCAGCGTGCGGCGCGTCTACGACCTCCCGGCCGACGAAAACTGATGGCACTCACCACCGCACGCACGCGCACGAACAGCCCGGCCGCCGGCGCGCCGCCCCGTACCGCGCCCGGCGCGCTCCCCGGCCTCGCCACGGCCGCCGCCGGAGTGGCCGTCGCCTGGGTCGTGCACCTGCTCGTGCCCGCCGTCCCCATGCTCACCGCCGCCGTCGTCCTCGGCATCGCCGCCGCCCACGCACCCGGCGTACGGACCTGGGTGCGCGGCGCCGCCCGGCCCGGCCTCACCCTGGCCGGCAAGCGGCTCATGCGGATCGGCGTCGTCCTGCTCGGGCTCAAGCTCGGCCTGGACGACGTGCTCGGCCTCGGCTGGGCCACCGTCGCCATGGTGATCGCCGTGGTGGCGGCCACCTTCGCCGGCACGCTCTGGCTCGGGCGCCGGCTGGGGCTCCGCGGCGACCAACCCCTGCTCATCGCCACCGGCTACTCGATCTGCGGCGCCTCGGCGATCGGCGCGGTCAGCGAGGTCTCCGGCAGCGACGAGGAGGACGTGGCCACCTCCGTCGCCCTGGTGACCCTGTGCGGCACCCTCGCCATCGCCGTCCTGCCGCTCCTGCACCACCCCCTCGGGCTGGACGACGCGCAGTTCGGCCGCTGGGTCGGCGCGGGCGTCCACGACGTCGGCCAGGTCGTGGCCACGGCGCAGACCGCCGGGCCCGCGGCGCTGACCGACGCCGTGCTGGTCAAACTGATGCGGGTGGCGCTGCTCGCGCCGCTCGTCGCCGCGGTGGCCGTGTCCGTGCGCAGGCGGCGCCGCGGCCCGGTGAAGGCCTCGGGCAAGCGGCCCCCGCTCGTGCCCCTGTTCGTCCTCGGCTTCCTCGCCATGGTCGTCGTCCGCACCACCGGCTGGGTGCCGGCCACCGGCCTGGACCTCGCCGCGCACGCCCAGGAGCTGCTCCTCGCCGCGGCCCTCTTCGGCCTCGGCAGCGCCGTCCACCTGCCGTCGCTGGTCCGCACGGGCGGGCGCGTCGCGGCGCTCGGGCTGTGCTCGTGGGTCGTGATCGCGGGGGCGTCGTACGGGGGTGTGCTGCTCACGACCTGATGCGGGGTCGTGTGCTTTGCCCGACGGGCAGGGGTGTACGAGGCCGCTGCGCGTGCGGCTGTGGCTTCGCCTCGGTGGCGGCCGGTACGGATTCCGCCGGACCCTCGGCGTGGGGGTTGCGCGCCGTCGCGGCGGGGGTATGTCCGGGCCTCGGCCCAGGGGAGGGGGCAGGGGGCGTTTTCGGGCCTCGGCCCAAGGAGCGGGGTACGGGTCCGCGCCGCGTGCGGTGACGGCTTCGCCGCGGCTGTGGCTTCGCCGTGGTGGCGGTCCGTGCGGATTCCGCCGGACCCTCGCCGCGGGGGCTGCGCGCCGTCGCGGCGGAGGGTATTTGCGGGCTTCGGCCCGAGAAGGGCGGCGGGCATTCCCGCGCCTCGGGCCAAGAGAGGCAGGGCCTCCCCGGGGCCGCCGCTCCGAGCCCGCCTCGGGCTTCGCCCCCAGGGGCCGGGAGCCCCCCGGCGGGGCCCCCGCCTACGACGCAAGTCCGACGCGATCTCGTTCCCCCGGCAGGCGCCGGAAGCGGACTCCGTCCGTACGCTCATTCAATATGACCGCAGCCGAATCCGTGGCCCCTCGGGCCACCGCCGCCGGCGACCGGGGCGAGGGCATCCTGGGTCGCAGCCACCGTGCGCTGACCCTCGGGATCATCTCCGTCGTCTCGCTCATCGCCTTCGAGTCGAGCGCGGTCAACACCGCGATGCCGGTCGCCGCCCGCGCCCTCGACGGCATCGGGCTCTACGCCTTCGCCTTCTCCGCCTTCTTCACGGCGAGCCTGTTCGCGATGACCCTGTCGGGGGAGTGGTGCGACCGCTCCGGGCCGCTCACCCCCCTCTTCACGGGCATCGCGGCCTTCGGCACCGGCCTGGTGATCGCCGGCACGGCGCAGAGCATGTGGATGTTCGTGGCCGGGCGCGGGGTGCAGGGCATCGGCGGCGGCCTGGTGATCGTCGCGCTGTACGTGGTGGTCGGCCGCGCCTATCCGGAGCGGCTGCGCGCCTCCGTCATGGCCTCGTTCTCCGCGGCCTGGGTGGTGCCGGTGATCGTCGGGCCGCTGGTGGCCGGCACGGTCACGGAGCAGATCGGCTGGCGCTGGGTGTTCCTGGCGATCCCCGTGCTGATCCTGCTGCCCCTGGCCGTGATGCTCCCGGCGCTGCGCGCCCTGCCGCCGGCGGTCGCGCCGGGGACGCCGGACCGCCGCCGCATCCTGCTGGCGCTGGCGGTCGCGGCCGGCGCGGGGCTGCTGCAGTACGCGGGACAGGACCTCCGGCCACTGGCCGCCGTGCCGGCCGCTGCCGGGCTCGCCCTGCTGGTGCCGTGCGTACGGCGCCTGCTGCCGCGCGGCACCTTCCGCGCGGCCCGCGGGCTGCCCGCGGTCGTGCTGCTGCGCGGCATCGCGCAGGGCTCGTTCCTGGCGGCCGAGACGTTCATCCCGCTGATGCTCGTCACCGAGCGCGGCCTGTCCGCGACGCTCGCCGGGCTCTCGCTCACCGGCGGCGGCCTGACGTGGGCGCTCGGTTCGTACACCCAGAGCCGCCGCCGGGCCGAGCCGTACCGCGAGCGGCTGATGGGCCTCGGCATGGTGCTGGTGGCGCTCGCCGTCGCCCTGATGTCGGCGGTGCTGGTGCACGGCGTGCCGGTGTGGGTGGCGGGCGCGTCCTGGGTGATCGGCGGCTACGGCATGGGGCTGACGATCTCCAGCGGCGCGGTGCTGCTGCTGAAGCTGTCCCGGCCGGGGGAGGAGGGCACCAACGCGGCCTCGCTGCAGACGGCGGACGCACTCGGCAGCATCGTCCTGGTCGGCCTGGCCGGAGTGCTCTTCGTCTCCTTCGGCGGCGGCTCGGCGACCGCGGCGACGGCCGGCGCGGCGGCCCCCGCGCACGCCTTCGCGGCGGTCTTCGCGGCCGCCTCGGCGTTCGCGCTGGTGGGCGCCTACGTCACCACCCGGCTCGCCCCGCGCGACGCTCCCGGCCGCCGTGTGACGTCGGTCCCACCCTCGGGTGACCCCGGGGCGTAACCCCGGAGCGTGAACCGTGGCGCAGGTAGGCTGACGCGGTTGCCGACCGCCGACCAGCCGACGGAGACCGTGACTACCACCACCACCAACCACCACCTTTCCCCTGCCTTCCCCGGCCGGGCGCCCTGGGGTACCGCGAACAAGCTCCGCGCCTGGCAGCAGGGCGCGATGGAGAAGTACATCCAGGAGCAGCCCCGCGACTTCCTCGCCGTCGCCACCCCCGGCGCCGGAAAGACGACCTTCGCCCTCACCCTCGCCTCCTGGCTGCTGCACCACCACGTCGTCCAGCAGGTGACCGTCGTCGCCCCGACCGAGCACCTGAAGAAGCAGTGGGCGGAAGCGGCTGCCCGGATAGGCATCAAGCTCGATCCGGAGTACAGCGCGGGCCCCCTCGGCCGCGAGTACCACGGCGTCGCCGTGACCTACGCCGGCGTGGGCGTGCGCCCCATGCTGCACCGCAACCGCAGCGAGCAGCGCAAGACCCTCGTCATCCTCGACGAGATCCACCACGCGGGCGACTCCAAGTCCTGGGGCGAGGCGTGCCAGGAGGCCTTCGAGCCCGCCACGCGCCGGCTCGCCCTGACCGGCACGCCCTTCCGCTCCGACACCAACCCCATTCCGTTCGTCACGTACGAGGAGGGCAACGACGGCATCCGCCGCTCCGCCGCCGACTACACGTACGGATATGGCAACGCCCTCGCCGACGGCGTCGTCCGCCCGGTGATCTTCCTCTCCTACAGCGGCAACATGCGCTGGCGCACCAAGGCGGGCGACGAGATCGAGGCGCGCCTCGGCGAGCCGATGACCAAGGACGCCGTCTCCCAGGCGTGGCGCACGGCGCTCGACCCGCGCGGCGAGTGGATGCCGAACGTGCTGCGGGCCGCCGACCGCCGCCTGACCGAGGTGCGCAAGTCCATCCCGGACGCGGGCGCCCTCGTGATCGCCTCCGACCAGGAGTCCGCCCGCGCCTACGCCAAGCTGATCCGCGAGATCACCGGCGAGGGCGCCACCCTCGTGCTGTCCGACGACAGCGGCGCCTCCCAGCGCATCGACGACTTCTCGCACGGCGACGACCGCTGGATGGTCGCCGTCCGCATGGTGTCCGAGGGCGTGGACGTGCCCCGCCTCGCCGTGGGCGTCTACGCCACCACGATCTCCACACCGCTGTTCTTCGCGCAGGCCGTCGGCCGCTTCGTGCGCTCGCGCCGGCGCGGCGAGACCGCGTCCGTCTTCCTGCCGACCGTGCCCAACCTGCTGACCTTCGCCAACGAGATGGAGGTCGAGCGCGACCACGTCCTCGACAAGCCCAAGAAGGAGGGCGAGGAGGACCCGTACGCCGAGTCCGAGAAGGAGCTCGCCGAGGCGGAGCGCCAGCAGGACGAGGACACCGGCAGCGACGACCAACTCTCCTTCGAGGCACTGGAGTCCGACGCGGTCTTCGACCGGGTGCTCTACAACAACGCCGAGTTCGGCATGCAGGCGCACGCGGGCAGCGAGGAGGAGCAGGACTACCTCGGCATCCCCGGCCTCCTGGAGCCCGAGCAGGTGCAGCTGCTGCTGCAGAAGCGGCAGGCGCGCCAGATCGCCCACAGCCGCAAGCGCCCGGACGCGGAGGCGGACCTCCTCGAACTGCCCGCGGAGCGCCGCCCGGTGGTCACCCACAAGGAGCTCCTGGAGCTGCGCAAGCAGCTGAACACCCTGGTGGGCGCCTACGTCCACCAGAGCGGCAAGCCCCACGGCGTCATCCACACCGAACTCCGCCGCGTGTGCGGCGGCCCGCCGAGCGCCGAGGCGACGGCCGGCCAGCTCAACGAGCGCATCCGCAAGGTGCGCGAGTGGGCCACGCGCATGAAGTAGGGCCCCTTTCCCCGCCTCGTAGGGCCCTCTCCTCGCCTCGTAGGGCTCTTTCTCCGCCTCCTGGACATCGGGGCCGGCGTCCGCATGATGGGACGCCGGCCCCGATATCCGTAATTCGGCCCTGCCCTGACCGGATCGCGGGCAGACTCTTCCGCTGAGCGGACCGGCGGCGCTACGGTGCCGGTCACGCACACGCCCCGTGGCAGCGCCGCCGCGGAGCGCAGCCGGTACAGAAGAGCTGCAAGAAGCGACAAGCCGCCGGCGGCCTCTCCTCGCGCGCTGCCGGACGGGACGGCGGCGCACCCCACCCGAGAGGGCCGCCATACATCGGAGGAGGGGCGTCGTGACCGCGGAGACCTCGCAGACGCTCGACAGAGGACTGCGCGTCCTCAAACTGCTCGCCGACACCGACCACGGCCTGACCGTCACCGAGCTGTCCACCCGGCTCGGGGTCAACCGCACCGTGGTCTACCGCCTGCTCGCCACGCTGGAGCAGCACGCGCTCGTCCGCCGCGACATCGGCGGCCGGGCCCGGGTGGGCCTCGGAGTGCTCAGGCTCGGCCGCCAGGTGCACCCGCTGGTGCGCGAGGCGGCCCTGCCCGCCCTGCGCTCCCTGGCGGAGGACATCGGGGCCACCGCCCACCTCACGCTCGTCGACGGCACCGAGGCGCTCGCGGTCGCCGTCGTCGAGCCGACGTGGACGGACTACCACGTGGCCTACCGTGCGGGCTTCCGCCATCCCCTGGACCGGGGGGCCGCGGGCCGCGCCATACTCGCCGCCCGCCGCGGCGAGAGCGACGGCCCGGGCTACGCCCTCACGCACGGCGAGCTGGAGGCCGGCGCGAGCGGCGCGGCGGCCCCGCTGCTCGGCGTGCTGGGGATCGAGGGCAGCGTGGGGGTGGTGATGCTCACCGACTCGATCCCCGAGCGCGTGGGGCCCCGCGTGGTGGAAGCGGCGAAGGAGGTCGCCGACGCCCTGAGGTGACGCCCCCGGCCCCTGTGCCGCCCGCCCTCGCCGCGCCTCGCCCGGCGAGGGCGCATGTCACGGATGGGACGTGCGTGAACTAGATTCGCTGCATGCCCGCTCCGACCACGCCCGCCCGGTCCCGCCGCGCCCGGACCCTCGCCGTCTGTGCCGTGCCCGTCGTCGCCCTGCTCGCCTCGGCGGCCTTCGTGCCGCTGCCGTTCTCGGTCGCGCAGCCCGGCTCGACGGTGGACGTGCTCGGCACGCACGACGGCAGACAGGTCATCGAGGTCAAGGGCGCCGAGGCCCGCAGGACCACCGGCCAGCTGCGCATGACGACGATCGTGGTGACGGGCCCGCGCGTCGACGTGGACCTGGGCGATGTGATCAGCGGCTGGTCCCGTACGGACCGCGCCGTGATGCCGCACGACGCCGTCTACCCCGTGGGCGACTCCGACGCGGAGGTCGACGCACACAACAAGGCGGAGATGAAGAAGTCGCAGGACGCCGCCACGGACGCCGCCCTGCGCTATCTGCACCGCTCGCCGGACGAGCTGAAGGTCGACCTCAGCCTGGCCGACGTCGGCGGCCCGAGCGCGGGGCTGCTGTTCACCCTCGGGATCATCGACAAGGTCGACGGCGACGGCCGCGGCGGCGACCTCACCGGCGGGAGGACGATCGCGGGCACGGGCACGATCGACGCCGACGGGACGGTCGGCGAGGTCGGCGGCGTGCCGCTGAAGACGCAGGCCGCCCGGCGCGACGGCGCGACGGTCTTCCTCGTCCCGAAGGCCGAGTGCTCGGCGGCGAAGGCCAACCTGCCCAAGGGGCTGCGGCTGGTCCCGGTGCGCAAGCTGCAGGACGCGGTCACCTCGCTGCGCGCGCTCCGCTCGGGCGACGAGGACGACGTCCCTGCCTGCTGATGAAGCCCGTCCCTACCTGCTGATGAAGCCCTCCTTCAGCAGCCACTCCTTCGCGACCTCGTGCGGGTCCTGCCCCTCCACGTCCACGCGGGCGTTGAGCTCCCGCGCCACGTCGTCGCCGAGCCTGGCCGTGATCGGGTCCAGCACGTCCTTGATCGCCGGATGTTCGCGCAGCGTGGCGCTGTTGATCTCCGGCGCGGCGTTGTAGCTGGGGAAGAAGTCCTCGTCGTCGTCCATGACGACGAGGTCCATCGCCGCGATGCGGCCGTCGGTGGTGAAGACCTCGCCGAAGGTGCAGGAGCCGCCCCCGGCGACCTGGGTGTAGATGATGCCGCCGTCCATCTTCTGGACGCGGGAGGCGGGCACGTTCATCCCGTAGGCCTTCGCCATGCCCTGCAGCCCGTCGTCGCGCGCGGCGAACTCGCTCTCCACGCACAGCGTCACCGCCCGCGGGTTCCGCCGCGAGAGCGCGGCCACGTCCGAGAGGGTGCGGGTGCCGTACTTGCGCGCGTCGGCCCGGTTCATCGCGAGCGCGTAGGTGTTGTCCAGGGCCGCGGGGGCGAGCCAGGTGAGGCCGTTGCGGGCGTCGGCGTCGCGGACGGCCCGCCACTGCCGCGCCGGGTCGGGGACCGGCCGGTCGTGGCCGAGGTAGGTGATCCAGGCGGTGCCCGTGTACTCGTACATCGCGTCCGCGCCCCCGGAGCGGACCGCCTCGCGGGCCCCGATCGAGCCCTGGATGTTGGTGCGGTCCAGCACGTTCGCGCCGGCGGCCTTGAAGGCCAGTCCCATGATGTGCCCGAGCACGATGTTCTCGCTGAAGCTCTTGGACGTCACCGTCAGGTCGGCGCCCTTGAGCGGCAGCCCCCGGCCGACCGAACCGGGGCGGACGCCGTCGGCCATGGGGGAGCCGCTGGTCAGCCCGCAGCCGCCGGTGAGGACGGCGAGGAGGACGAGGGCGAGCGCCGGCACGGCGGTACGGACCGCCATCTCAGGACGCCTCCAGGCCGCGCGGCCGCAGCAGCAGCTCGGCCAGGGACGCCAGCCAGTCCACGAGCAGCGCGAGCGCCACGGTCAGCACCGACCCCAGGACGAGCACCGGCATCCGCTGGTTGGTGATGCCCGAGGCGATCAGGTCGCCGAGCCCGCCGCCCCCGCCGAAGTAGGCGAGCGTCGCCGTGCCCACGTTGAGGACGAGCGCGGTCCGCACGCCCGCGAGGATCAGCGGTACGGCCAGCGGCAGTTCGACGCGGCGCAGCACCCCGGTGGCGGACATGCCGATGCCGCGCGCGGCCTCCACCAGGGTCGGGTCGATGGCGCGCAGCCCGGCAATGGTGTTGGCCAGGACGGGCAGCACCGCGTAGACGACCATGCCGACGAGCGCGGCCTGCATGCCGATGCCCAGCCAGATCACCAGCAGGGCCAGCAGCCCGATCGCCGGGGTGGCCTGGCCGACGTTGGCGACGGCGATGACCGGGGGCGCGGCGGGGCGCAGCCGCCGCCGGGTGAGCAGGATGCCCAGCGGAATGGCGATGACGAGGACGAAGAAGGTGGAGACGACGGTGAGGGCGACGTGCTGGCGCAGGCGCAGCCAGACGTTGCCGTCGGCGAGGGAGTTGCGGGCGACGGAGTCCAGCCCGGCCCCGCGCAGCCACAGCCAGGTGGCCAGCAGCAGGACGACCAGGAAGCAGGGCCGCAGGAGCAGCTTCCGCCGGGTGACGCGCCGGGCGGGGCGCGCGGTTCGCACCGGGGGAGGCTCCGGCGGGCCGTCCCCGCCCGTAAGGGCGCCGGTGTCCGCGGCGTCCGGCCGTACGCCGACCGCCTCCGCGACCTCGGGCCGCGCCCTCACGCCAGCTCCTCCGGCGCGTCCGTCGTGCCCTCCTGTTCCTCCAGCACCTGCTGGGCGCGCTGCTCCTCCAGCAGGTGCTGGTGTTCGACGGCGTCGAGCCGGTCCTCCTCCAGCATGTCGTGCACGGAGTTCATGAGGGTCTCCATGTCGACGACGCCCTCGTAGCGGCCGCGCCGCCCGGTGACGGCCACCCGGCCCGCGTTGTCGATGAGGACGGCCTCCAGGGCGTCCCGCAGCGTCGCGTCGCGGGTGACGGTGTCCTGGACGAGGGTGCCGGCGCGGGCGAGGGAGCCCTGGGCGCGCATCAGGTCGCCGCGGCGCAGCCATTTGTACGGGCGGTGGTGCCGGTCCAGCAGCAGCACCTCGCCGGCGGCGCCGCGGCGCAGCCGCTCGAAGATCGTCGGGAGGGGGTCGTCGACGGTGGCGGTGGGGAAGTCGACGACGCCCACGTCCCGCACGCGCGTGAGGTTGAGCCGTTTGAGCGCCGCGCCCGCCCCCACGAAGCCGGAGACGAAGTCGTCGGCGGGGTGGGTGAGGATGGCCTCGGGGGTGTCGAACTGGGCGATGTGCGAGCGCTCGCGGAGCACCGCGATCCGGTCGCCGAGCTTGATGGCCTCGTCGAAGTCGTGGGTGACGAAGACGATCGTCTTGTGCAGCTCGTGCTGCAGCCGGATCAGCTCGTCCTGCAGGTGGTCGCGGGTGATCGGGTCGACCGCGCCGAAGGGTTCGTCCATCAGCAGCACCGGCGGATCGGCGGCCAGGGCGCGGGCCACGCCGACGCGCTGCTGCTGCCCGCCGGAGAGCTGGCGCGGATAGCGGCCCTGGAACTCGCCGGGGTCGAGCCCCACCAGGTCGAGCATCTCCTCCACCCGCTCGGCGATCCGCCGCTTCGGCCAGCCGGTCATGCGCGGGACGAGCGCGATGTTCTGCGCGACGGTCATGTGGGGGAACAGCCCGGAGGCCTGGATGGCGTAACCGATCTTGCGGCGCAGGCGCACCGGGTCGATGCCGGTGACGTCCTCGCCGTCGATGCGGATCCGCCCCGACGTCGGCTCGATCAGCCGGTTGATCATCTTCATGGTGGTGGTCTTGCCGCAGCCGGAGGGGCCCACGAAGACCACCAGCTCCCCGGCCTTGATGTCCATGTTCACGCAGTCCACGGCGGGGGCGGGGTTGCCGGGGTAGCGCTTGGTGACGTTCTCCAGCCGGATGGTGGCACCGGAGGTCCGCGCCGCGGGCGCGGCCGCGCCGCCCGCCTCAGGCACGGATCCCCCGGGGGATCGTCAGCAGTCCGAGCAGCACGTACGCCGCGTCGAAGAGCAGGGCGAGCACGATGATCCCGAGCGTCCCGGCGAGCACCTGGTTGAGGGCGTTGGCGCTGCCCAGCGAGGAGACGCCGCGGAAGATCTCGTTGCCCAGCCCGGGCCCGGAGGCGTACGCGGCGACCGCGGCGATGCCCATCAGCATCTGCGTGGCCACCCGGATCCCGGTGAGGATGGGCGGCCACGCGAGCGGCAGCTCGATGCGCAGGAGCCGGGCCGCGCGGGACATCCCGATGCCCTTCGCGGCGTCCACGAGCGAGGGGTCCACGCCCCGCAGCCCCACCACCGCGTTGCGGACGATCGGCAGCAGCCCGTAGAGGACGAGCGCCGTGACCGTCGGCGCCACGCCCAGGCCGGTGAGCGGGATGAGCAGGCCGAGCAGGGCCAGCGAGGGGATGGTGAGCAGGGTCGCCGTCGTGGTCACCGCGAGGTCGCCCGCCCACGCGCTGCGGTAGGTGAGCACGCCGATGAGCACGCCGGCGACGGTGGCGACGACCATGCACTGGAAGACGGCGCCGGCGTGCTGGCAGCCGTCCGCCAGCAGCTGGGCGCGGCGGCCGGACAGGTACTCCCAGAAGCTCACCCGCTCGCCTTCCTCACCTCAGGCTCCTCACCTCAGGTTCCTCACCTCAGGGCAGGTGCGGGGCCCCCTGCGACGCCTGCTGCACCAGCGGGATGATCCGCAGCGGCACGGCGTTCTCCATGACGATCGCCGTGGAGGCCCGCACGATGCCATCAAAACCCACAACCCGGTCGATCACACGCTGGAGGTCGGCGTTCGAGCGTGCGACCAGGCGGCAGAGCATGTCGCCGCGCCCGGTCGTGGTGTGCAGCTCCAGCACCTCGGGGACGGTCGCGAGGTGCGCCCGGACGTCGCCGCCCTGCCCCTGCTTGATCTCCAGCGTCGCGAAGGCCGTCACCGGATAGCCCAGCGCCGCCGGGTCCACGTCCGGGCCGAAGCCGCGGATGACGCCCTGCGCCTGCAGCCGGTCCAGCCGCGCCTGGACGGTGCCGCGCGCCACGCCCAGCCGGCGCGAGGCCTCCAGCACGCCGATCCGCGGCTCCTCGGCGAGCAGCTCGATCAGCCGGCCGTCCAAACGATCGATCGCCATGCGGTCCTCCCAGTGGTCAGCATGTACAGAACGCCCGGTGTTACCCACGATCTGCTCTGCAATATGCCCAGTGAATACGCAAACTATTGCGCACCTTGTGGATCGGCGGGACCCTGCGGCCATGACTCAGACCACGGATCACACCCCGCACACCGCACGGCAGGCCGACCCGTTCCCGGTCAAGGGGATGGACGCGGTGGTCTTCGCCGTCGGCAACGCCAAGCAGGCCGCCCACTACTACTCCACCGCCTTCGGCATGAAGCTCGTCGCCTACCGCGGGCCCGAGAACGGCAGCCGCGAGAGCGCCTCCTACGTACTGGAGTCGGGCGGCGCCCGCTTCGTCCTCACCACGGTCATCAAGGCCGCGACCGACCGCGGCCGCGCGCTGGCCGCCCACGTCGCCGAGCACGGCGACGGCGTCGTCGACCTCGCCATCGAGGTGCCGGACGCGCGCGCCGCCTACGCCTACGCCGTCGAGCACGGCGCCACCGGCCTGGAGGCCCCGTACGAGGTCGAGGACGAGCACGGCAAGGTCGTCCTCGCCGCCATCGCCACCTACGGCGAGACCCGCCACACCCTCGTCGAGCGCTCCGGCTACACCGGCCCGTACCTGCCCGGCTACGTCGCGGCCAAGCCCCTCGTCGAGCCCGGCGACCGCCGTTTCCAGGCCATCGACCACTGCGTCGGCAACGTCGAGCTCGGCAAGATGGACGAGTGGGTGGCGTTCTACAACAACGTCATGCACTTCACGAACATGAAGGAGTTCGTGGGCGACGACATCGCCACCGAGTACTCCGCGCTCATGTCGAAGGTCGTCGCGGACGGCACCCGCAAGGTGAAGTTCCCGCTCAACGAGCCGGCCATCGCCAAGAAGAAGTCGCAGATCGACGAGTACCTCGAGTTCTACAACGGCCCCGGCGTCCAGCACATCGCCCTCGCCACGAACGACATCGTCGCCACCGTGCGCGCCATGCGGGCCGCGGGCGTGCAGTTCCTCGACACCCCCGACTCGTACTACGACACCCTCGGCGAGTGGGTCGGCGAGACCCGTGTGCCGGTCGACACCCTGCGCGAGCTGAAGATCCTCGCGGACCGCGACGAGGACGGCTACCTGCTGCAGATCTTCACCAAGCCGGTGCAGGACCGCCCGACGGTCTTCTTCGAGATGATCGAGCGGCACGGCTCGATGGGCTTCGGCAAGGGCAACTTCAAGGCGCTCTTCGAGGCCATCGAGCGGGAGCAGGAGAAGCGGGGCAACCTCTGACGGCCCCGGCCGCCGGGCGGGCTTGAATTCCGTGGCGGCGGGGAGAGAGATCGTATGGCCGATCTGATCGAGCACCTGCGCGAAGGACTCCCCGCCGAAGCGATCCTCACCGACCCCGACGTCACCGCCTCCTACGCCCACGACATGGCGAGCTTCTGCGCCGCGGGCCGGCCGGCGGTCGTCGTGCTGCCCCGCACCGTCGAGCAGGTCCGGCACGTCATGCGCACCGCGACCGCCTTGCGGGTCCCCGTCGTCCCGCAAGGCGCCCGCACCGGCCTGTCCGGCGCGGCCAACGCGAGCGACGGCTGCATCGTGCTGTCCCTCGTCAAGATGGACCGCATCCTGGAGATCGACCCCGTCGACCGCGTCGCCGTCGTCGAACCGGGCGTCGTCAACGCCGCCCTCTCGCGCGCCGTCGCCGAAGCGGGCCTGTTCTACCCGCCCGACCCCTCCAGCTGGGAGCAGTGCACCATCGGAGGCAACATCGGCACCGCCTCCGGCGGCCTGTGCTGCGTGAAGTACGGCGTCACCGCCGAATACGTCCTCGGCCTCGACGTCGTCCTGGCCGACGGGCGGCTGCTGACGACGGGCCGCCGCACCGCCAAGGGCGTCGCGGGCTACGACCTCACCCGCCTGTTCGTCGGCTCCGAGGGCAGCCTCGGCGTCGTCGTGCGGGCCGTCCTGGCCCTGCGCCCGGCCCCGCCCCAACAGCTCGCGCTGGCCGCCGAGTTCCCCGGCGTCGCCGCGGCCGGGGAGGCCGTCCGGCAGATCATGGCCCGCGGCCACGCCCCCTCGCTGCTGGAGCTCATGGACGGCACCACGATCCGCGCCGTCAACGCCATGGCGCGCATGGGCCTCCCCGAGAGCACCGAGGCCCTCCTGCTCGCCGCCTTCGACACCCCCGACCCCGCCGCGGACCTCGCCGCCGTCGCCGAGCTGTGCACGGCCGCCGGAGCCTCCCAGGTCGTCCCCGCCGAGGACGCCGCCGAGTCCGAGCTGCTCCTGCAGGCCCGCCGGATCGCCCTCACCGCCCTGGAGACCCTGCGCCCCGCCACCATGATCGACGACGTGTGCGTGCCGCGCTCCCGCCTCGCCGACATGCTCGAAGGAACCGCCGCGATCGCCCGCAAGTACGGGCTGACCATCGGCGTCTGCGCCCACGCGGGCGACGGCAACACCCACCCCGTCGTCTGCTTCGACCCCGCCGACGCCGACGAGGCGCGCCGCGCCCGCGAGTCCTTCGACGCGATCATGGCCCTCGGCCTGGAGCTGGGCGGCACGATCACGGGCGAGCACGGCGTGGGCGTCCTGAAGAAGGAGTGGCTGGCGAGGGAGCTGGGCCCGGTGGGCCTGGAGATCCAGCGCGGCATCAAAGCGGTCCTCGACCCCCACGGCCTCCTCAACCCGGGCAAGGTGCTGGACCTTTAGCGGGACCGCCCGGGCAGGGCGCCGGGCCTTCAGCGGGACCGTCGGCACGGCACGGCGCGGCGCGCGCCGGAGCGCGACCGCCGCACCGGCATCACGCGTCCAGAATGTCCCGCAACGCCGCGTCCAGCCCCAGCCGCTCCCGCTCCGACCCCGGCGCCACCACCCGCAGCGTCCGCTCCAGCCACGCCGACACCGCCGGCTCCGGGGCCTCCAGCAGCGCCGCCCCGTCCGGCGAGGACAGCGCCATGCACACCACGTTGCGCCCGTCCGTCCGCGTCGGCCACACCCGTACGTCCCCGCTGCCGCACGGCCGGAACACCCCCTCCACCAGCAGCTCCCGCGCGAACGTCCAGTGCACCGGGGCCTCCGAGGTGACGTGGAAGGCGATGTGCACCGCGTACGGGTCGGCCGTGCGGTAGCTCAGCCGCGACGGCACGGGGATGCTGCGCTCGGGCGACAGCACCAGGTCGATCTCCAGCTCTCTTTCCACCACGGTGTGCATGAAGTGCGCCCTCTCTGCTGTGCTCCTGTCGGTCCGTGGCCCCTCGCGAACGGACCCGCACCGACTGAGAGCGCATCGACCCCCACACCATTACGCGACTTCGCTGAACCGGTGCGCCGGTCGCACGTGTGAGTGGTCCCGCCCGCGGGACGGCCGCAGAGTGGAGAGCCGTCTGGTAGACCTGTGTTCTGCGCCCCCGGTTGCCTTTTGTGCATAGAGGTCATGAGGTACGGGAGCAGCGCGCCCCACGTCGCTCGTGTGCGGCAGACTGCTTGTCGTCGCCGCCCCACCGAGCACCGACACCGCAGTACGGCCGAGCAGATACGGGACATCGGAGACCATGAGCGCCCCTTCCTCAGGATCCGCCGACAGCAGCCCCGTCCAGGGCTTCTACCCGGACCCGTCCATTCCTGGCTACATCCGCTACTGGAGCGGCACCGCCTGGGTGCCCGGCACGAGCCGGCCCGCGCCTGCCGAGGGCGAGCCGATGCCCGCACCGCCCGCCGCCTACGCCCAGCCCGCGGCGCCCGCGCTCGCCGCGCCCGTGCCGCCGACCCCGCGCCGCCCCGATCCCGCCCGCCAGGAGCCGCGGCCGGACGAGACGGGCCCCATGTTCCTCGACGAGGAGCCCGCCCTGCGCGACGCCCGCGCCGGGGAGCCGGCCTCCGCCTGGCGGGCGGAGCCGGCCCGGCAGGAGGGCTTCGGCGGGGAGCAGGACCGGCGCGTCTCCTGGGGGGACGGGGCCGGATCCGGCGCCGCCCTCCCCGCGGCCCGTGACCCGCGCGTCGCCGCGTCCCGCACGCCTGCCGAGCCGTCCCGCGCCGAGCCGTCCCGCGCGGAATCCCCTCGGGCGGAATCGTCCCGCACGGAATCGCGTCGCGCCGAGTCCTCCCGCGCCGAGGAGACCCCCGTCCCCGAGGAGAGCGCCCCCGCCGTCCGCCCGGGCGGCACCATGCAGCTGCGCGCGCCGAACAAGCCCGTCCCGGCGCCGGCCTCGCCGGGCTGGCCGGACGCCCGCGCCGATGAGGCGGGGCCCCGGGCCGAACCGCAGCAGGCGCCCTCGGGTCCGCAGTCCCGGCCCGCGGCGCAGCGGTCGGCGCCGAAGCCGGCGCAGTCCTCACCGGAGCGCCAGGCGCTGCCGGCCGTCGCCCCGTCGCCCGCGCTGCCCGCCCCCGCGCGCTCCGGTG
>NZ_JBPQTS010000042.1:0-46670 GCF_051386455.1 Streptomyces sp. URMC 124 | reverse complement strand
CGGAGGGGGTGGCCAGAGGGGCGCGGTGGGGGGCGGCGGCGACCGCGGCACATCCGATCATGATGAGGCTGAAGCTCCAGAGCCCGATGGTCGCGATGATGCTCGCGTGGAGGAGGACGTCGAGCCCGAAGGCGGCCTTGCGCCACCGCTCGGGGCCCAGCAGGAACGCCGCGATCACCAACTCGATGACGATCCCTCCCCAGGTCAGTACTCCCAGGGTAAGACCGTGATCGGAAAGCCGGTGAGCCGGGCCGGTGAGCGGCTCGGCGGCCCCGAAAACGGGGTCCCGCAGGATGTAGTACTCGGCGGATCCGTTGAGCCAGTCCGGCACCCCGAACTTGCTGACGCCGCTCTGCACGTAAAGGATCACCAGCTGGATGCGCAGGGCCCACAGCGCCGCGAAGGCGGTGCCGCGTGCGGTCGCTCCGATCGGCGCCCGGGGGCGTTGCCAGTGCCAGCGCCGGTCGTCGGCCATGCCCATGGGGATCAGCAGCAGGCCGGCGATGCGGGCGATGGCCTCTCCGCCGTCGGGCAGGGCGATGCTGACGCCGATCGAGTACAGCAGCCAGGCGTGGATCCACACCGTCCAGCGCGGGCGGTAGCCGCTGGCGACGACGGCCAGCAGGGCGACCATGATCCAGCGGCGCCACTCCTGGCTCACCGCGTCGCCGCCCACGCAATAGGCGGATACGGCCAGGGCCTTCTGGCAGTGGGGGTACGGGGCCTCGTTGAGGAGCGGGTGCAGCAGCGCGGCCGTGGGGGTGAGGATCAGGGTGACCAGGTGCGCCGTGGCGATGAGGGTGCGGCCCCAGCCGAACCAGCGGGTCCGGGGGTCGAAGCGGCTCAGGGCCCGGTCCAGGGCCGAGGCGGGCCGGTCAGCCATGGCAGGTGATCCTCAGGTGCACGGTGCGGGTGATGTGCGACGTCTCGGGCGAGAGGTCGCGGTAGGCCCAGGGCACGGGGCGCTCGTTGGTCATGACGACGTCACCGCAGAGGGTGGGCTGGGGCGAGGTGTTGGTCACGGCGTGGGCCGGGCGGGCCGCGGCGGCGCGCAGGCACGCGTCGTTCGTGTCCTGGCAGGGATCCCAGCCGGGCACCGAGGCGTTGAGGAGCGCCTCTTCGGGGCCTTGGGCGCGCTGGCGGCGGGAGAGGCCGAAGAGGTTGGAGGCCTTCCCCTGCGGGGTCAGGGAGAGGTTGCCGGGCGCGTCGTCGCCGTGCGGCCGGTAGGCGCCCATCTGCTCGCTCTGCGGCGACTTGGTGAAGAAGGCCCAGCCCTGCGGGACGAAGGCCGAGGAGTAGAACTTGGCGGTGGGCGCCCAGGACGGGGTGGTGACGTTGTTCGGCAGGGCGAAGTAGACGGAGGCGGCCATGACGGCCATCAGGGCCGCGAAGGTTCTGGTGAAGGCAGCCCGCTGCCGGGCCGCGTCGTCCGCGGTCCGGCAGCCGGTGTCCTGTGAGGAGTCGTGCTGGAGCATGGTTTACAGAGCGCGAGCCACCGAGGCCGCCATGGCCTGCTTGGTGAACTGCGAGGTGTCGTCCGCGGAGCGGTAGGCGACCACGAAGACCACGCCGACCTCGGCGACCGCGGCGACGGTCGTGGCGACGGTGCCGGTCTGCACGACGGCCTGCTGGGTCTTGAACCACCAGGAGCCCAGCGCCACGGCGTCGGCGCGGTTGCCCTTGCCGTTGCTCACGGCCTGCACGTCGGCGGACAGGGTGGTGAGGGCCTTCTCCACCTTGTAGGGGTTGCCGCTCTGCACGTTCTCCGTGACCACCTGCCGGAAGGCCGGGTCGGCCTTGCGCAGCGCGGTCGTCAGACTCGCCACGCGGGCGGCGTCCACGTTCTGCCGGGGTATGCCGAACTTCTTGAGGAGCTCGGGGTGCTCGGTCGCCGCGCGGCCGGAGCCGAGGGTGAACAGGCCGACGATCTCCTCGTCGGTGTACCGGGCCTTCTGCGCGGCCTCGGCGGTGCTCTTCTTGACGGGCTCCGCGGCCTGGGCGGCCGGCGCGAACGTGGCCAGGACGGCGGCGGCCGTTGCGGCGCCGACGACGGCCGTCGTGGTGCGCCGGAGCGCCTTGCTCTTCATGTCGGTATCCACGATTCGATCTTGTCCGGCGGTCGGTTGCCCCACAACTGCCATCCGGCAGGGTGCCGAGTGGGGGGTGGCCCCGGCCACGGGCCCGTCTCCCGGCACCCCCGAGGCTCGCTGCCGTGCCTCCGTTTCCCCCGTCGGAGTGGTTTCCGCCCGGTCGCGGCTCTCGTGCCCGTGTTCTCGCGCTTACCTCGTCGGACGCTGCAGCAGATGCCGCAGCACCACAACAGCAGGGGGGCGTCATGGCAGACGGGACGGTTCTGTTCGCAGTGCGGGAGGGCTCGGGGGGCGGCGGCACCGGCGCCGAGCAACTGCGCAGGATCCGCGGCGAGTTGGAGGCGTCCGGATACGAGGTGCGCTGGGCTTCCACGAGCGACGACGCCCGGGCGGTGCTGCGCACCGAGGCCGGGCTGGCGGCGGCCGTCGTCGACTGGGGGCTCCCCGAGGGCTACGGGGAGGACGGCACGGGGGACGGAAAGGAAAGCGGCGCGGAAGGCGGCGAGCCGGGCGGCGCCGGGGTCCTGCGCCAAGTGGGGCGGCGCTTCCAGGGCCTTCCGGTCTTCCTGATCACGGCGAGCGAGGACCTCGACCACCTGCCGCTGTGGGTGGCGGAGACCGTCGTCGGCTACATCTGGCCCCTGGAGGACACCGCGCCCTTCATCGCCGGGCGGATCGCACGGGCCGCCCGCGGCTACCAGGAGGACCTGCTGCCGCCGTTCTTCAAGGCGCTGCGCCTGTTCGACGACACGCACGAGTACTCGTGGCACACTCCGGCCCACTCCGGCGGCGTCGCCTTCCTGAAGTCCCCGGTCGGCCGGGCCTTCTACGACCACTTCGGGGAGCGGCTGCTGCGCAGCGACCTGTCGATCTCGGTCGAGGAGCTGGGTTCGCTCTTCGAGCACACCGGCCCGGTCGGCGCGGCGGAGCGCAACGCCGCCCGCATCTTCGGGGCCGACCGCACCTACTTCGTCCTGCACGGCGACTCCACCTGCGACCGCATGGTGGGTCACTTCAGCGTCACGCGCGACGAGATCGCCCTGGTGGACCGCAACTGCCACAAGTCGGTCCTGCACGGCCTGGTGCTGTCGGGCGCGCGACCTGTCTACCTGGTGCCGACGCGCAATGGCTACGGGCTGGCGGGCCCGCTGCCGCCGGCCGAGGTCGAGGCCCGGTCGGTCGCCGCCCGGATCGCCCGCAATCCACTGACCCGGGGCGCCCTCTCCCCCGACGCCCAGTACGCGGTGCTCACCAACTCCACCTACGACGGCCTGTGTTACGACGCGCTGCAGGTGGCCCGGGCCCTCGCGCCCAGCACGCCGCGGCTGCACTTCGACGAGGCATGGTTCGCCTACGCCCGGTTCCACCCCCTGTACGCCGGGCGCTACGGCATGGCGGTGGGCCCGGACACCTTCCCCGAGCCGGAACGGCCCACGGTCTTCTCCACCCAGTCCACCCACAAACTTCTGGCGGCGCTGTCGCAGTCGGCGATGGTGCACGTCAAGCCCGCGCCCCGGGCGCCGGTGGAGCACGAGCGCTTCAACGAGGCGTTCATGATGCACGGCACCACTTCGCCGCTGTACCCGATGATCGCCTCCCTGGACGTGGCCGCCGCCATGATGGACGGGCCGCAGGGCCGCTGGCTGATCGACGAGGCGGTGGCCGAGGCCGTCCGCTTCCGTCAGACGGTCGTCCGCATCGGCCGGCGCATCGCGGCCGCCGGTGACCGGCCCGGCTGGTTCTTCGGCGTCTGGCAGCCGGAGACGGTGACCGACCCCGCCACCGGCGAGCAGGTGCCCTTCGCCGACGCCCCCGCCGAGCTGCTGCGCACCGAGCCGTCCTGCTGGCAGCTGGAGCCCGGCGCCGCGTGGCACGGCTTCCCCGGCCTGACGGAGGGCTACTGCCTCCTCGACCCCGTCAAGGTGACCCTCACCTGCCCGGGCATCGACGCCTCGGGGCGGATGTCCGACCGGGGCATCCCGGCCCGCGTCCTGACCGCCTACCTGGCCACCAGGAACATCGTGGTGGAGAAGACCGACAGCTACACCACGCTCATCCTGTTCTCCATGGGGATCACCAAGGGCAAGTGGGGCACCCTCATGGACGCGCTGATGGACTTCAAGGCGCTCTACGACGAGGACGCGCCGCTGGAGCGCGTCCTGCCGGAGCTGGTCGAGGCGTACCCGCAGCGCTACGCGGGCGGGACCCTGGGCGGGCTGTGCCAGGAGATGCACGAGCACCTGCGCGAGACGGACCTGGTCGACCTGCTCGACACCGCCTTCCAGGACCTGCCCGAGCCCGTCACCCCGCCCCAGCACTGCTACCAGCGCCTCATCCGCGGCGGAACCGAGCGGGTGCGGCTGGCCGAGGCGGCGGACCGGGTGGCCGCCGCCATGGTGACCGTCACCCCGCCCGGCATCCCCGTCCTCATGCCCGGCGAGAACACCGGCGCGCCGGACGGCCCGCTGCTGCGCTACCTGCAGGCCCTGGAGTCCTTCGACCGGAGCTTCCCCGGCTTCCACAGCGAGGCCCACGGCGTCACCCTCGACCCGGACAGCGGTGACTACCTCATTGAGTGCGTCCGCCGCATCCCGGCCCAGCAGGCCGGGCACGCGGCGTCGTCCGCAGAGGTCAGCGACGCGTGAACGGCCTCACGTCGATCACCGGCATGCCCGCCGCGTGCGCCGCGGCGACGCCCTCGTCGCTGTCCTCGTAGACCAGGCAGCGCGAGGGGTGCGCGCCGAGCGCCTCGGCCGCGGCCAGGAAGATGTCGGGGGCGGGCTTGCCGCGCTCGACGTCGTCGCGCGTGACGAGGGCCTGGAAGGCGTCGTGGAACGGCTGGTGCTTCAAGGTGGTCTCGATGATGTGCCGGGCCCCGCCCGAGGCCACCGCCATCGGGAGGCGGTGCCGCATGGCCTCCACCACGGCCAGGACGGCCTCGTGCGGGCGTACGGTGTGGGCCTCTTCGAGGAACAGGTCGTCACGTGCCGCGACGACCTCCTCGACGGGGCGGCCGAGCTCCAGTCCGCGCTCGTCGAGCAGCGTGCGGATCATCTCGGCCGAGGACAGGCCGGTCCGGGCGTCGAACCACTCCTGTGCGAGCTCGACGCCCTCCTGCCGCAGGGCGGCGGCCATGGCACGGTAGTTGGCGTACTGGCTGTCCACCAGGGTGCCGTCCCAGTCGAAGAGCAGGCAGGCGGCGCTGCGGGGTGCGAGGTCGGGGTGCATGGGGACATCACCTCTCTGTTTCCGGCGGATGGTCGGGAAGGACGGGGAGGACGGGAAGAGCGGGAGCGGCAGGGGCGGCGGGAGGGCCGGTGGCCGGGACGGCAGGGGGCGCGGCCACGCGGGCGGCCTTGGAGGCCGACTTCGTCTCCTGCATCCACGTGCCCAGCCCCACGGCCGAGGCGGCGGTGATCACCGCGTAGACGAGGAAGGCCCCTTCGAGCGACAGCCCCTGCACCAGCGGCAGGAACGTCGTGGCCACGACGAAGTCCGCGCCCCAGTGCGCCGCCGTGGCCAGGCTCATGAGGGCGCCCCGCGCGCGGGCGGGGTAGATCTCGGCGATGTAGACCCAGAACACGGCGGCCGGGCCGACGGCTCCGGCCGTGATGAACAGGCACAGCAGGACAGCCGTGGCCACGCCCGGGTCGCCGAGGCTCTGGACGGCGGCGATCGCCACGGCCGCGGCGGCCATCACCGCCAGTCCCCCGACCATGAGGGGCCTGCGCCCCCACCGGTCGAGGAAGACGATGGTGAAGACGGTCGCCAGGACGTTGCAGGTGCCCACGAGCACCGATCCCGCGACGCCTCCGCCGGGCGTCAGGCCGCTGTCGGCGAGGATGGTGGGGGCGTAGTAGATGGCCGTGTTCAGTCCGGTGAGGTGGACGAGGACGGCGATGGCCAGGCCCAGCGCCACCCACCGCGGCCCGGCGTGCGCCGCGGCCGCCCGCAGGCTCAGCCCCGGGGCGGCGGACGGGGCGTCGTCCGCGGCACGCACCGGCAGGCCCAGGCGGTGCGCCTCGCGCGCCGCACGGTCCGTCCGCCCGCGGCTGCGGAGCCACTCCGGGGACTCGGGGACGAAGGGGAGCCCGGCCAGCAGCACCAGGGCGGGGGCGGCGCCGAGCGCGAACATGGCGCGCCAGTTGCCGGAGGGCTCCAGTACGTACGCCGCGACGTAGGACAGCAACAGGCCCACGGTGATCATCAGTTGATTGAGCGTCACCAGCGCACCGCGGCGGGCCGGCGGGGCGATCTCCGAGATGTACAGCGGGACGGCGAACGACGTTGCCCCCAGCGCGAGCCCCACCAGCAGCCGTCCGGCGAGCAGCGATGCCGTGCCCTCCGCGGTCGCGGACAGCAGCGTGCCCGCGGCGTAGAAGGCGGTGGCGCCGCCCAGGACCGGCCGTCGGCCGAGGCGGTCGGCGAGCCGGCCGCTGGTGGGGGCGGTCAGCGCCGCGCCCAGCAGGGCGGCGGACACCGCCGCGCCCTGGGCCCACGACGACAGGTCGTAGGTGCCGGAGACCATCGGGAGGGCTCCTGCGATGACTCCCGTGCCGTAGCCGAAGAGGAGCCCTCCGAGTGAGGTCAGCAGCACCGTGAAGGCCCGCAGCGCCGATGGCCGGACATGCGTTCGGGTCACTGCGGAGCCGGGCTTCCGTCACCGCAGGACACCGGTGCGCCGTCCGCCGCCGCGGACGCCACGAGGGACTCCCCCACGCGGGCCGTCCGCCGGGAGTCCGCGAGCGGGACGCGTACGCCCGAGCCGGTGCGTACGGCTTCGGCGAAGTGGGCCACCTGCAGTTGGTAGTGGTTGGCGGCGGGCACCGTCTCCTCGCGGACGCCGTCCGCGGTGAGCACGGTGAGGACGCCGTCCTCCCCGCTCATGGCCCAGGCGTTCCGCACGGTGATGGTCCCGTGGGTGCCCTGGAGCTCGTACCAGGCGCGGGGACCGTAGTCGATGCTGTAGTCGACGACGGCGCTGCGGCCCCGGCCGAAGTCCATGGTCGCCACCGCGCTGGTGTCCACCTCGGCGGCGGGCCGCCGGCTGAAGCGGGCCGAGACGCGCTCGGGCGCCTGCGCGAAGAAGTACAGGGGCACGTCGATCGCGTAGCAGCCGACGTCCCAGGTGGCGCCGCCGCCGAGCGCCGGGTCGAGGCGGATGTTGCCGCTTCCGCTCTCGATGGCGAAGGCGAACGACGCGCGCACGACGCGCAGTTCGCCGATGGCGCCGGAGGCGAGCAGCTCGGCGGCGCGCGCCTGCTGCGGGTGGAAGCGGTACATGAACGCTTCCATCACGGTGCGGGAGGAGGCCTCCGCGGCCGCCTCGATGCGCGCGCAGCCCTTCTCGTCCATGGCCATGGGCTTCTCGACCAGGACGTGCTTGCCCGCTTCCAGGGCCCGTACGGTCCACTCGACGTGGTCGGTGTTGGGCAGGGCGACGTAGACCGCGTCGACGGCGGGGTCGGCGAGGAGGGACGCGTAGCCGGGGTGGGCGGTGGCGCCGAACGGCTCGCCCGCCGCCGCGGCCCGCTCGGTGCGCCCGGGGCGGCTGGCGACGGCGGTGAGCTCGCAGCCGGGGGTCGCGGCGACGGCCGGCATGAGGTGCGTGGCGATGTAGGACGTGGCGCCGAGGACGCCCCAGCGCAGGGCGGGCACGGGGGTGGGTGCGTTGCTCATGCCAGGTCCTCCTGTACGAACTCCGCCGCGCGCTCGGCCACTGCGGCCACGGCGGCGTGGATGTTTCCGGTGATCACGTTCGGGATGACCGAGGCGTCCGCGACGCGCAGCCCGGCGACACCCCTGACGTCCAGGCGCGGGCCGACGACCGCCATGCCGTCCGCCTCCTGCCCGAACCGGCAGGTGCCGACGGGGTGGAACTGCGTCTGGGCGTGGGCCCGGACGAAGTCCTCCAGCTCGCGGCGCGTGGCGGACGGGCCCAGCGGGCCGCCGGCGGCGACGTCCGACAGCGGGGCCGTCGCCGCGATGTCGCGGGCGATGCGCACGCCTTCCACCAGGGTGTCGACGTCGTGCGGGTCGGAGAGGTAGCGGGGGTCGATCAGCGGGTGGGCCGTGGGGTCGGCGGAGGCCAGGGTGAGGCTGCCGCGGCTGCGGGGGCGGGTGACGCCCGGCCCGATGGTGAAGCCGTGACCGAGCGCGGAGCCGTTGTTCAAATCCTTCATGGGGGCGAAGGACAGCTGGACGTCCGGGGCCGGGGAGCCGGGGTGGATCGTCACGAACCCGCCCGCCTCGCCGAGGTTGGAGAAGTCCGCGACGGGGTGCCCCTCGGTGGTGTCGTAGGCGAGGGAGACCTGGACGTGGTCGTGGAGGTTGGCGCCGACGCCCGGCAGGTCGGCGACGACGGGGATGTCCAGCGCGCCCAGTGCGGCCGCCGGGCCGATGCCGCTGAGCAGGAGCAGCTGGGGGCTGGCGACGGCGCCGCCGCACAGGATGACTTCGCCGGCGCAGCGCACGGTGGTGATCCGGCCCTCGCGCAGGATCCGTACGCCCGTGGCCCGCCCGTGGCCGGCCTCGACGCCGGTGACCGTGGCGCCGGTCAGGAGGGTGAGGTTGGGGCGGTCGAGGGCCGGGCGGAGGTGGGTGTGCGCGGTGTTGCCGCGGCGGGCGGCCGTGGCGTCCGCGGGGGCGGTGCGGGTGGTGCGGTAGAGCCCCGCGCCTTCCTGCACTCCCGAGTTGAAGTCGGGATTCGACGGCAGGCCGTACTTCTCCGCCGCCGCGACGAACGCGGCCGCGAAGGGGTGCGGGGCGGTGTTCTCCGCGACGGGGATCCGCCCGTACTGCGGCGCGTCCGCCGGGCCCTCCAGGGCTTCGAGGTACGGCATGACGTGCTGCGCGTCCCACATCGCGCCGCCCCAGCGGGCCCACGCGTCGAAGTCGGAGGCCGCGCCGCGGACGTGCACCATGGCGTTGACGGCTCCGGATCCGCCGACGACGCGGCCGCGGGGCCAGGCGAGGCGGCGGCCGCCGAGCGCGGCCTGCGGAACGGTGCGGTACTTCCAGTCCAGTTCGCCGCCCAGCAGGAACGGCCAGGACGCGGGGCGGGAGATTCTCGGGTCGTCGTCGGCCGGGCCCGCTTCCAGGAGCAGGACCGACCTGTCGCGCTGCTCGCTCAGCCGGGCCGCGACGATGCTTCCGGCTGCGCCTGCGCCGACGACGATCACGTCATAAGTGTCACGGGTGCCATCGGCACCGGGGGCACCATCGGTTTTCAAAGGGAGCCACTTCCGTTGGGGGGAACAAAGATGAACGTGGGCGCGTGCCGGCGGATCAGACCGCCAGGAAGCCGCCGTCGACGCCGATGGTCTGGCCGTTGACGTAGGAGGACGCGGGCGAGAACAGCCACATCGCCACGTCGGCGACCTGCCGCGGGGTGCCGATCTCACCCGAGGGGATCAGGCCCCGCCAGGTGGTCGCCCCGCCCACGGCCGCCTCGGAGGCGGCGAGCATCTCGGTCTCGATCGGGCCGGGGGCCAGCGCGTTGACCCGTACGCCGTCGCGGGCGTGTTCCAGCGCCGCGACGCGCGTCAGGGCCACGGCGGCGTGCTTGGACGCCACGTACGCCCCGATGCCGGGGAAGACGGTCCGCAGACCGTGGACCGAGGTGTTGTTCACGATGCTTCCGTGGCCCTGGGCCGCCATCAGCCGCAGTTCCTCGCGCAGGCAGAGCCACAGGCCCCGGGTGTTGACGGCGAACGCGCGGTCGAAGTCCTCCTCCGACACGTCGGCGAGGCGTCCGTCACCGGGCACGCCGGCGTTGTTGAAGGCGTGGTCCAGGCGGCCGTACGTCTCGGTGATGCGGGCGAACAGGTCGCGTACGTCCTCGGCTTGGGTGACGTCGCAGCGGAAGAACCGCGCCTTCCCTCCCCCGGCCCGGATCTCTTCGGCGGCTCGCAGGCCGCGCTCTTCGTTGCGGGAGGCGAGGACGACGGTCATGCCCGCTTCCGCGAACGCCGCCGCGGCTTCCCGTCCGATGCCGGCGCCGGCCCCCGTGACGAGGACGACGCGCTCGTCGCTCACCGGCTGCCCCGGACGGCGGCGGGGGCGGCGTCGAGCAGGTCCGCCATGGCGTCGCACGCCTGCTTGATCTCCACGTGTGTCACGTCGTTGAGGAAGCGGACCTCGCCGATGCCGGTCAGCATGGGGAGGTTCTGCCGGCCGTCGCGGTGGCGGACGGTGTCCTCCAGGGCTTCGAGGACCAGGTCCGTGTCGCAGAAGAGGGGGTGGGAGGGGGCCAGTCCGAGGCGGCGCGCGGCGGCGACGATGCGCCGGAGGTCCTCGGCGCCGATCAGCTCGCGGTGCGCGGCGATCACCGCGGAGAACACACAGTCCATGGCCACGGCCTCGCCGTGGAGGAGTTCGGGGATGGCGCGCATCTCCACCAGGGGGGAGAAGGAGTGGCCGTAGTCGACCGAGCGCTCGAGGTTCTTCTCCCAGAGGTTGGGCTCGAGTTCCTCGGCCATGCCCGCGATCGCGCGCCCGATCACCTCGTCGGCGATCTCGCCGGCCACGCCCTCCACGCCGTCGTCACCGGCGGCCGGGTCCTGGAAGCGCGCGCTGATCAGCGCCGCGCCGTACGTCTCCAGGAGCTCGAAGAGGCGGCGGTCCTTGATGAGGGCCATCTTGAAGATCTCGCCCATGCCGTTCCTCAGCTCCCGCTCCGGGACCGTGGCGAGGAACTCGCGGTCGATGAGCGTGCGGGGAGGCGGGCTGTAGCTGCCCAGGCGGTTGCGGTAACCGCCGTAGTTGATGCCGGTCTTGGCCGCGACGCTCACGTCGACCTGGGCCAGGAGGGTGGTGGGGACGCGGACGTACGGTATGCCGCGCCGGTACAGGCTCGCCGCCAGGCCCACCACGTCGGCCACCACGCCGCCGCCGATGACCAGGGGCGGGCTGCTCAGGCGGTGCGTGCCGACCTCGTTCAGCTTGTCGGCGACCTGCATCACCTGCTCGATGTTCTTGTTCTCCTCGGCGCCCTGGATCGTCAGGTACTCGACCGCGGCGCCGTGGTGTGCGAAGTAGTCGCGGATGCGGGTGCCGTAGAGGGCGTCGATGCTGTGGTCGAGGACCACCAGGCGGGTGCCGGCCGTGCTGCCGCCGCCCGGGACGGCTAAGAGGCTGTCGTTGCGGGGGTCGAGGAGGCCTCGCGTCTCGACGATCTCGTAGGCGATGGACTGCTGACTCCGCACCTGCCAGGTCTGGCTGCGGGACGCGTACACCATGCGGCGAATCTCTCTTTCGAGCTCGGCTCGGCGGGATCGGCGGCGGTGCGGCGGTCGCGCGCCGTGGCGCGGGCGCGCGGGGCTTCTCCCGTCGCCACCGAGCGGCGTTCAAGATCATTTCAATAGGAAGCTACTACCGCGCATCACGGCGAGGCAAGGGTTCCGCAGGCCGAAAGGTTCAAGACATCAATTACTTACAGGGAAGGGTCAGCGGCGTGTGTTCACCTTGTGAAGAGTGGCATCCTGGGCAGGCCCGGCTTACCGTCGCCGGGCGGAGGAACCGCCGCGAGTCGGCGGCGGGAGCAGCGAGTGAGGAGCCGAGGGTGCTGAGGCAGCGAGGCGGTGCGGCGCGGTCGCGCCGACGGCGTGGCGGGCACACGACGGCCCGGGGCGAACGGTGAACACCGAAGCCGCCGTGGGGCTGCTCCATCTCATCGCCGCCGAGCCCACACTGCTGCCGGGCGCGCCCACCGAAGCGGATGAATCGGATCTCCGCCTCCGGGTGCGCGAGGGACGGCACCTGTGCCTCGGCTGCGGGCAGCCCTCCCGGTGCACCGTCGTCGTCAACTCCGAGGCTCACGGCCCGCGTTGGCTGGACCTGTGCTCCCCCTGCTGGAAGACCGTGCAACTGGCCAACGTCGTGGGGGACGGGCCGGAGGGCGCGGGGGATCCCGGGGACGGGTAAGGGGCGGACGGGCTCGTAGGAAGTGGTGCCCCGGTCCGGAACGTCGCGCGGGGCCGCCGCCGGCCCCGCGAAAACCCCTGGCCGGGGGCGTCGCGGGGCTGGCAGGATCTTGGGCATGACCTACGGAATCGAGTCCCACCCCGCCTGGTGAGCCCCCAGGAAGAGCGCGCCGCGCTCCCCCCTCGGATCTCCCTGTACGCCTACGCCCTGCGCCTGCGGGACGCAGAACCCGACGGCCGCCCGCCTCGGAGCGGCTTCCGCCTGCCGGACCCGGAACCGGGCACAGGCACCCCGGCGCCCCCGGCCCCCTCTCAGAACCCCGGCAGTCCCGGCAACCCCGGCAGTCCCGCATGGACGGAAACCCGGGCAGCCGTGACCGCCACGGTCCTCCCGCTGCTGACCGACCGCGATGCGCTCCGCGCCGCGGGCGAAGTGCACCGCCGTCTTCACGAACTGGATGCCCGGGTCACCCATGTCCGGGGCATCCTCACCGATGTCCCGCTGGAGGACGAAGCGGCCGCCCGCGCCCTCGGCCGCCACCTGGTCCGTACGGGCACGAGCGCACCGGTCGTGAGCATCGGCCTCGACCTCCTGGCACGCCTCGGCGAGCCGGAGGACGTCCCCTGCCTCATGGCCCTCGGCCTCTTCAGGACGTTCACGCGCCCGGTCGTCACGGCCCTCACCGCCATCGACTGCCCGGCCGCCGCCCTCGTGTGGCTGAGCCGCTTCACCGAGGGCCGGGAGGTGCGCCGCCTGGTCGACGCCCTCCTCGCCCGCGACGAACGGGCGGCCCGCGCCGGGCTGCTGACCATCCCCCTCGACCCCCGTGCCGTGGGGTCGCAAACCGCCCGCCGAATCGCGGAGGCCGTCATGCTCGACGACATCATCGGTGACGACCCCGTCGACGCCGCCACCCTGGCCCAGGCCGGGCGCCTGCTGTGCAGGATGACGCGGGCGGACGACTACCGGTCCGAGATCCTCGCCTACGACCGCGCAGTCAACGCGTACGAAGCCTTCGTCACCCGCGCCTCACAGCTGGACCCCGGCCTCGACCACTACGCGATCCTGCTCTCCGTCGCCCTCGACCTGCACAGCGGTCCCGGTGTCCTCCTCGGCTGGCGCCCCGGGCAGCGCGAGGCGCTCCTGAGCACCCTGGAATCCGTACTGACGGCCCCTGCCTGGGCCGCCGTACCGGCCGGCGAACCCGGTGACCCCGCCGAGCGCCGCCGGATCCACTGGATGCGGCGCTCGGCGCGGCAGCCCTTCAGCCGCCCGGACGCCCCGGGCAGACTGCGCGTCGAGGTCGTCGTACGCGACCCCGCGAACCCGGAGAGCGTCGAGACACGGCTGCTGGTCGACGGCCGTCCCCTGGTGCCCGAGGTCTTCGGCCGCGGTCCCGCCAACCCCCCGGAGCACCTGCTCGACACCGGCCGCCTGCGGGCCACGGCCGAGCCCCGGGAAGTGCAACTCGCCGAGGCCTACTGCACCGAGGGCTGCTGCGGCGCGCTCTACGTCACCATCCACCGCGAGGGGGAGCACGTGGTGTGGCGCGACTGGCGCCGCCCGCTCACCCTGCCGGCCGGGCGTCCCGCGCCCGGGCTCCCCGAGTACCGCTTCGACGCGGGCGCCTACGACGCCGAGATCGCCCGCGCGGAGAGCGACCGCTCGTGGGCGTGGCCGGCCCGGAACACGGCGCGCCTCATCCGTACGGCGTTGCGCGACCGGCCGGGCATCCTGGCCCGGTGGGACGCCCGCCTCGACTGGGTCTCCACGCACTTCGCCGAGCCGGACACGATCGAGGTGTCGTTCACGTTCCGGCCGGGGATCGCTGCCGGGCGCGAGGACAAGGACGGTCCTTCGCTGCAGTTCGTCCGGGAGTTCCCGGACGACGGCACGCCGCCGGAGGAGCGGGCCGAGGCGGCGCTGCACCGTCTCTCGACGGAGGACCCGAAGGGCTACGCGGAGGTCAGGGGCGGCAGCCGCGCCTCGGCCGAGGCACTCGGCTACCCGTGGCCCTGAGGGCCACGGGGCCGGTGAACTCCCGGGGGGCCTCAGGGCCCGGGAGTTCACCGGCTCGCGCATCCAGCCGGTGACGCATCCGCCTGCGCGGCGACGACGGGCCGGACCTTGGTCAGCATGAGGTCCAGGAACCGGTCCGGGTGACGGAAGGAGGCGAAGTGGCCGGCGTCCTCGATCAGCGCGAAGTCCTTGACCGGGGCCTGCACGGCGTCGACGAAGCGCTGCGCGCGCTCCGGCGGGGTGAACGGGTCCCGGTCGCCCTGGAAGACGAAGAAGGGCAGGTCGAAGCGGGTGCCGTCGGCCCAGTCGTCGAAGGCGGCCGTCTCGGGCACGATGCCCGCGGAAAGCTTCATGCCCTTGGCGAGGTCGCCCAGTTCGCGCAGTGAGTGCAGCGGGGAGGACCAGAGCGACTTCATGACCACGCTCTTCATGGTGGCGAGGGTCAGCGGCTCGCTACCGGCAGTGATCTTGGCGTAGGCGGCGTGCTGCTCGGCGGTCCGGGCGCGGGCGTCGGGACCCATCCCCTCCACGGTGTCGGCCTCCTTGCGCTTGCCCGCCGCGCGCAGCCGTGCCAGGAGCGCGCGGTGGGCAAAGTCGTCGCGGCCGCCGCCGTGGAGGTTCTGGTCGGTGCCGACGTAGGCCGCGTAGAGCTCGGGGTGCCGGCGGGCCAGGCGCAGGCCGAAGACGCTGCCGAAGGAGCTGGCCACCAGGACGACCCGGTCGGCGCCGAGCCGGGTGCGGACGTGCCACGTGACCTCGAGCGCGTCCTCGTACATGCGGGTGAACGTGATCTCGCCCTGGCCGTCGGCGCCGGTGCGGCCGAGGGTCTTGCCCGTGCCGCGCATGTCCCAGCGGACGATCGTGAAGTGCTTCTCCCAGGAGCGGGTGCGCGGCCCGTAGATGGAGTGGGAGGCACCGGGGCCGCCGTGGAGCTCCAGCATCACGGGGTTGTTCAGGTCCTCGCCGCGGATCGAGATCCACTGGTCGATCCCGCCGATGCGGACGAAGCCCTGCTCGTCGATGCCGTTCGGGGCGTCGATCCGCATCAGGCGGGCGTTGCGGGCCTGCTGGAGCCGCCGGTGGGCCAGTGCACCGGCCACGGGCGCGGCAAGGGCGGCGACGGATGTCATGACGACGATGCTGATCACAGGTGCTCCCTCGGGGAATCTGGAACTGCGTATCTCGTACGCAGTTGCGTTTATGTTATACACAGTTCTGAGAGGGCGGTCAACGGCCGTCATGGGAACGGGAGCCGGATACCGTCCGGGAGGGGGCCGACATGGCCGGAAGCAGAGACAAGAAGCGCGACGCGAAGGCGAGCCTGGCGCTGCTGTGGGGAGAGCAGGCACCGCCGCGCCGCGGCCCCAAGCCCTCGCTGACCGCCGAGCGCATCGTCACCGGCGCCATCGCGATCGCCGACGCCGAAGGCCTGGACGCGGTCTCCATGCAGCGCGTCGCCGCGGAGCTCGACGTCACCACGATGGCGCTGTACCGCTACGTCCCGGGCAAGGCCGAACTGATCGACCTGATGGTCGACGCCGCCCTCGGCACGCCCCCGGCCGTCACCGCCGCCCCGGACGGCTGGCGCCCCCGGATGACCGCATGGGCCCACCAGTGCTGGGCGCTCTACCGACGCCACCCCTGGATCCTCACCGCCACCGCGATGCGCCGGCAGCTCATGGGACCCCGTCAACTGGCCTGGCTCGACGCCGCCTTCGCCGCCCTGGCGCCCTCCGGGCTGCCCGCCGCTCAGCAGCACGACGTCGTCCTGCTGGTCATCGGGCACATCCGCAACCTCGCCCAGCAGCTCGTCGACGCCGACGCAGCCGGCAACGAGGAATGGGACCGGCTCGCCGCCGGCGTACTGGAACGCCACGGCCACCGCTACCCGGCCCTGACCGCCGCCATCGCCGCGGGAGCCTTCGCTCCCCGCGACGCCGACGGCGACGGCGACGGCGACACCGGCCCGGGCACCGGCACCGGTCATGACCCGCTCGGCTTCGGTCTGGAACGCATCCTGGACGGCGTCGCCGCCTTGATCGCTGCGCGGTAGCCCCGAAGAGCGCGGTAACCCGAAGAGCACGGCCTGCGGTGGAGCAGGCCCCCGCAGCAATACGGGGGCCTGCCGGAGTGATCGGAGGCGGGCGCCTCACTAGCGTTTTCGTGTATGACACGCGTACGGCACAGCCAGAGAAGCCCCTCTTCGGCCGGGCGCCGGGGCAGGCGTGGCGCGGCGGCGAGCGCCGCGGCAGCGGTCGTCCTGGCGCTCACGGCTCCCTCGGCCGGCGCGGTCCGGACCACGTCCGGCACACCGGTCCGCCCCGGTTCCTCCGCCGGGTGCGACACCGTGCGCCAGGCGCTCGGCCGTTCCCTGGACACGCTCACGCGCCGCCACGGCTTACCGGGAGCGGCCGCCGAAGTGACCGACGGGCGCTGCGGGACGTGGAGCACCGCCCGGGGCGTGGCCGACCTGGGCACCGGCCGCCCGATGAACGCGCAGGACCGGCTGCGGATCGGCAGTGCCAGCAAGACGTTCACCGCCACGGTCGTCGTGCAGCTCGCCGCGGAGGGCCGGATCGGGCTGGACGCTCCGGTCGAGCGCTATCTGCCGGGGCTGATCCGGGGCAACGGCCACGACGGCCGCACGATCACCGTGCGCCGGCTGCTCCAGCACACCAGCGGACTACGCGACCACGTCGAAGCCATCGCGGACCGGCCCGTGAAGGAGTGGCGCTACCGCCACTTCGAGACCCGCGAGCTGATCGCCATGGCGCTCGGGCTTCCGCGCCCGGACAAGACGTGGCACTACTCGACGACCAACACGCTCATCGCCGGGCTCGTCGTCGAGAAGGTCACCGGGCGCGGCGTGGAGGCGGAGGTGACTCGCCGGATCCTGAGGCCGCTCGGCCTGCGCGACACGTACTGGCCCGGCGACGAGACGCGCATCCGGGGCCCGCACTCGCGCAGTTACTTCACGGGCCCCGCGGCACCCGGCGGCACGCCGTCGCCCCGGGCCGACGGCACCGAGTGGAACGTCACCTTCGGTGGCGCGGGCGGCGCGCTGATCTCGACGCCTTCCGACGTCAACCGGTTCTACGGCGCACTGCTCGGCGGCAGGCTGCTGCCCGCCCGGTGGCTCGCCGAGATGAAGCGCACCGTCCCGGCCGACCCGGACCGGCTCTGGCCCGGCGCCCGCTACGGGCTGGGCCTGATCGCTTCTCCCCTGGAGTGCGGCGGCTGGTGGTGGGGGCACGGCGGGACGGTGCCCGGCGGCCACCGGGCCCTGGGCGCTGTCGGCCCCGGGGGCCGGAGCGTGTCCCTCGCCCTCAACCAAGTGCCCGGCACCGACCGGGCCGAGGAGGACTTCCAGTCCGCCGTGAACACCGCTTTCTGCGCCGACCGCCCCCGCCCCGGGGGCGGCACCGATCCCTCCGGCCACGCCAAGGAGACCCCGTGACCGTCCTCGCTTCCGTCGCCGCGCGCCGCGCCGCGGCCGCCGGCCTCGCCCTCACCGCCTGTCTCACCGCAACGCCGGCGGCCTTCGCCTCCGCCGGCACGGCCCCGGACCCGGCGGCGCAGGCCGCAGCGACACCGCCCGGGCCCGGTCTCGACCGCTACTACCGGCAGAAGCCGGACTGGCGCAGCTGCGTCAAGGGGACCGACGACACCACGGGCCACGACCTGGACAAGGCCGGCGCACAGTGCGCGGACGTCACCGTGCCGCTCGACTACGCCGACCCCAAGGGCCGTACGATCACCGTCGCGATATCCCGGCTCAAGGCCACCGACACCCGCCGCCGCGTGGGCCCCCTGCTCCTCAACTTCGGGGGCCCGGGCGGGCCCGCGCTCGGGGATCCGCCGGACATGCGCAAGGCGATGAAGGACGTCGGTACGCGCTTCGACCTCATCGGCATGGACCCGCGCTTCGTCGGCCGCAGCACCCCGCTCGACTGCCACTGGCCCGTGGGCACCTCCATCTTCTCGGCGGGCCTCGGCCGGGAAGGCTTCGACCGGCAGGTCGCCCTGCACAAGGACCTGGCCGCCAAGTGCCGCGCCACGAACGCTTCCGTGCTCCCGCACGTCAGCACGCGCAACACGGCCCGCGACATGGACGTCATCCGGGGCGCGCTCGGCGAACGGAAGATCTCCTACCTGGGCTACTCGTACGGCACTTATCTGGGGACCGTCTACACCCAGATGTTCCCCGGCCGCTACGACCGGATGGTCCTGGACGGGGCGCTTGACCCGCGCCGCTACCACCCCCGGCTGCTGCAGGGCGTCCAGGAGGAGAACGAGCAGGCGCTCGCGGACTGGGCGGCCTGGGCGGCGAAGCGGCACGACGCCTACGGCCTCGGCCGCACCCGCGCCCAGGTGCTCGCCACCGTCGACCGCATCGTCAAGGCGTCCGCGCGCGGGCTGACCCTCGGCACGGCCCCCGAGGTCTTCCGGCTCGACGACACCCGGGTCCCGACCCTGATCTTCGCCGGGCTCTCGTCGGACACCGACAGCGCGCGGGCGGAGCTGGGTGAGCAGGTCTCCGTGCTGGCCAAGGCGGCCGAGGGAAGGCCCGCCCGGCTCTCGGACGCGGTCAGGAAGACCCTGAAGGACCTGCTCACCAGCCAGAATTCGCATTACGGCAGCGTGCAGACGGCCATCCTCTGCGGGGACGGGGCCGCCCCGCGCGACCCGGAGGTCTACTGGCGCGACATCGAGCGCAGCCGTGCCGCGCACCCGCTGCTCGCCCCGCTCGCCCACAACATCGGCCCGTGCGCGTTCTGGGACCGCCCGCGCGAGGAGCCCACGCGGGTGCGGCACGACGCCCGGGCCCTGATCGTGGCCGCCACGGGTGACCCGCGCACCGACTACGAAGGCGGGCGCGCGCTGCACGGCATGCTGCCCGGTTCCAAGCTCATCACCCTTAAGGGCGCCAACCAGCACGGCGTCTACCTCGAATACGGCAACGCCTGCGTGGACCGGCAGGTCAACGCCTACCTGGCCACGGGCGAGCTTCCGGCGAGCGACCGGACGTGCGTCAAGACGACCGGCTGAGCCAGGAGGGCCGCGTGCGGGCGGAGGGCCGGAGAGACCCCGGCCCTCCGCCTGTCGCTCCTCTCTCCCCCTGCTTCACGCCGAGTTGTCGCTTTCCGCGGGCACCGCCGGTCCGGCGGGGGCCCCGGAGGCCGGATTCCCGTAGCGCAGCGCCGAGCGGTGGCTGAGCAGCCAGGCCAGCGGCACGACCGCGACCACCGCGAGCACCACGAAGATCGCCCGGGGCCCGAGGAAGCCGCCGAGGAACGCGATCACCGAGGGGGCAGCGGCGGTCGGAAGTCCGGTCGCCAGCCGCCACATCCCGGTGGCACGCCCGATCAGCTCGGGCGGTACGGAGCTGAACATCTCCATCTCCGTGGCCACCGCGATGACGTTCTCGCAGACGAAGAAGAGGGTGAGGGCCGCCGTCGCCGCCACGAGGCCCACGCCGGAGGCGATGAGCAGCAGGGCCCCGCCGGCGCTGGCCAGGCCCAGGACGGTGACGGTGCGGATCTTCCAGCGGGGGATCTCGGCCGTGATCAGCGCTCCCGTGAGCCCGCCGACGTTGGCCACGGCCAGGGCGGCGCCGATGGAGCTCGGCGACGCGTCCAGCGCGTCGCGGGCGAGGAAGACGAAGAGCGCCGTGGTGCCGGTCGAGAAGGTGAAGCTCGCGGGGACCATCAGGAGCAGCAGCGTGCCCATCTTCTCCCCGCGGGAGAAGATGCGCAGCCCGGCGCGCAGCGATGCGAGGAGGGAGACCGGGGCCGAGCGGTAGCGCTGCTGCCCGGCCACCGGGTTCACGCCGAGGAACCAGACGAGGAGCGGTGCGAGGAACGTCGCGCTGTTGAGCCAGAGCAGCCCGGTGTAGCCGAGCGGGCCGACGAGCAGAGAGGCCAGTGCCGGCCCGAGGATCAGGCTCGTCTGGAACAGCACGGTCAGCGATCCCCGGGACCGCCCGGTGCTGTCCGGGAACATGGCGGGGATCCCGGCCAGCCAGCCGGCCCGGTACGAGACGGCCCCGATCTGTACGAGCGCCTCCGCCACGTACAGGCTCCACACGGGCGCGGGCCCGCCCAGCAGCGCGAAGTTGAGGGCCAGCGAAGCGCCGAGCTGCAGCAGCAGTCCGGGCACCACCAGGACGCGTGAGCCGTAGCGGTCGACCACGTGGCCGAGGAACGGCCCCGCGACGGTGATCACCAGCGGGGACACCGCGACCAGCAGGGCCATCGTCGCGAGGGAGCCCGTGTAGCTCAGGACCAGCAGGGGCAGGGCGAAGCCGTACATGCCCTCGCCGAGGTTGTTGGCCAGGTTCCCCGCCGCGAACACCCGGAACCGGGAATCCCGCCACGGACTCGGCTCGGTCTGCAGACTCACCCGACTACCGTCCTCACCCGACTACCGTCTCACTTCCCGTATCCGGCCGGCAGGTAGACCGTCCGCAGCAGCACGGGCCCCTCCTCGGTGACGTCCCGGATCTGCAGGAATCCGCCGCGTCCTCCCACCAGCAGCAGGTCGCGCGGCGAGCCCTCCCGGCCGGTGCGCCTGGCCAGGGCTTTGGGGAAGTCCTGGAAGGGTTCGACGACGCCCAGCACTTCGGGCGAGCGCGTCTCGTACACCGCCATCTGCAGGCCGTAGGACGTGGCGTACACCCGGTCGCCGATGACCGTCACGCTCTCGACGGTGTTCTCCAGCATGTCGAACCAGTGGCCCGTCACCTTGCCGGTGGCCACGTCGACGGCCTTGACGGCGAATTCGCCTCCGGTGACCAGGACCGCGTCCTCGTGGCGTTGCATCCGCTTGCAGTAGCCGCCGAGTTCCACCCGCCAGCGTTGCTCGCCGGACGGCTCGAAGCAGAAGAGGACTCCGTTGCGGGTGCCGAAGAGCAGCTCTCCGCCCGGCCCGTAGGCGCAGGTCCATGCCACCAGCCCGGCCAGGTCCAGCTCGCGCAGCCGTTCTCCGGTGCGCGCGTCGTGTTCGAAGGCGCCTTCGTTGGCCGCGACCAGCACCCGGTCGCCGTCGGCGCCGGGGCTCAGGTCGTGCAGGTGCGGTGCGAAGGGGACCTGCCAGAGGGAGGCTCCCTCCCGGTCGTGGCGGAAGAGCGTTCCCGACCGGGTGACGCCGAGGAACGTGCCGTCCGCGAGCGGACGGACCCGGCGGACGAAGCCGAGGCCGAGGTCCCACCGGCCGGTGACCCGTGCGTTCGGGTGGGAGGCCTCGACGTCCGTCAGGGCGACGGCGAGCACCCCGGTGTCCGTCGCGACGAGATAGCCGTCCTCGGTGAGCGGGTCGGGCTGGATGTCCCACACGCACCGGCTGTCGAAGTCGAGGCGGGCCAGCCGCTCGCCCTCCGCGGAGACCCGCTCCATCTGCCCGTCCTGGGTGAGGACCACCAGATGGCCGCGGGAGGTGATCGTCATGTCGGTGATCTGGTGGCGGAACGGTGCGATGGTGCGCACGATGCGCGGCTCGCTCTCGCGGTTGTCGAAGACGGTGATCTCGCCTTCGAAACCCGCGCAGAAGGCGAAGGAGAAGGTGTCGTCGAACTCCAGGGCCTCGACGTCGTCGGCCGCGAACTTGAAGTTGTGCAGCATCCGCCCGTCCGGGCTGATGACCACCACCCCGTTGGCCACGTACAGGGCCTCGTCCTCGCCGGCGTCCTGCGTCACCCAGTACCGGTCGTGGCGGCGGTCGTAGCGGACCCGGTGCAGGTTGAGCTTGTCGTCCAGCCGCACGTGGACGGGGAAGTCGAAGGCCGTGAGGTCACCGATGTAGAGGTTGCCGTGCTTGTCGGCGACGCACTGCTCACCGGGCCGCTCGGTGCAGAACCACTCGAGGAAGTGGTCGGTGATGGAGGGCCGCACCTCTATGAGGTCGAAGGTGCGCGCGTCGATGACCGCGATCTCCATGTAGCCGTTGTTGACGTACAGCTTGTCCTGCCAGACGCAGATCCCTCGGTTGATGAGGGTGGAGGGTTCCTCGCCCTCCAGGTACTCGCCGTCTCCCCGCAGGTGGTGCGCGTCGAGCGAGTTGACCGGGTGCAGCGACGGCAGGCTCCACTGGGTCACCGTGCCGCGGGCGTCCTTGGTGTAGACGAAGTCGCCCGAGGTGGTCACCGCGTAGACCGGCGCGACGGACTCGGGGTTGCGGCCGGAGCGGATCAGCTCGAAATCCTCGTCCAGCAGGTGGAGGCCGCCGCGGATGTCGGTGACGAGGAGCCCGTGGCCCTCGACCCAGACCACCCTGGCGGCGCGCTGAGTAAGCTTCATGGGTGTGCTCTTCTCCCGGCGTCGTCGGCGGAGGGGCCCGGAAGCCCCGGTCGAGGGGGCTTCCGGGCCTGTCATCGCTCTACGGAGCCCGCTCCCGGTTACTTGACCGAGAGCGTGTAACGGCGGACGGCCTTACGCATGCTGTTCACCTCCCTCCAGCAGGGTGTCGGACAGGGGTCCACCGGTCACGGCGTCGGCAGCGCGACGCGTACGGGCCGGCAGTCGGGGCGGGCGACGATCAGTGCGTCGCCCGGTAGGGGGGCTCGCGGCAGCTCGATGACGACGTCCAGGTCCTCGCCGTCGCGCACGGTGCCGACGGGGATCTCCGGGCCGCCGGCGGCCGGGGACAGCGTCACGGTCCACGGCACCGGCTGCTCCGGGTCGTCGACGCCCTGCGCGGAGGCGCACAGGCGCACGGTGCCGTCGGGGAAGGCGGTGGCGGAGCCGGTCACTTCCCGGCTGAGGATCCGCTCGCCGAGCTCGTACATGCCCCCGTGTTTGACGAGCGGGGTGGCGTTGCGCTCCGGGTCGGCCGTCATCCACACGGCCTCTCCGACGATCAGCGCGTAGTCGGGGAGGTCGACCACCGACCGGACCCGGCACTCGGCGCTGAGGGTGCCGCCCTCGACGGTCGGTGTGCCGGTCACGGCCGGCTCGCGCAGCCGCAGGCCGGACGCCGAGCTCTTGTCCACCTCGGCGCCGGTGAACGTGCCGGCGAAGTTGGCCAGGGAGGCCATGGTCGCGTCGCAGAGGGTGAGGCCGAACTCCTGCCGTTCCAGGATGAGGCCCGTGGTGTGGTTCTTGATCTGGCAGCCGACGGCGAAGTGCGGTGGCCGCCGGGCCACGAGGTAGGTCCACTCCGCGGACATGAGGTTCACGCCGCTGCGCCCGGTCGCGGTGATGATGCCGACCGTGGACGTCCCGTACCGCATCAGCTGCTCTATCAGGTCCTGGCTGATCATCGCTGCACCCCCTCGCCGGCTCCGGTCACGACAGCGCTTCCTTGACGTCACGGCCGGAATCGAGGGTGAGCCCGTGCCGGGTGATCGTGGATTTCGCCGCGAGGTAGCGGATGTTGTGGGGGTTGGCGTACGTCTCGGTGGGTATTTCGCGAACGACGTCGATACCGTTCCGGCGCAGCTGTTCCGACTTATCGGAGTTGTTCGTCAGGAGATCGATCCGGTGCATGCCGGCGGCCTGGAGCATTTGCGCCGCCACCGCGTAGTCGCGGGCGTCGGGCGCGAATCCGAGCGCCGTGTTCGCCGCGAAGGTGTCCATTCCGGTGTCCTGCAACGCATAGGTGTCGATCTTGTTGTAGAGGCCGATACCGCGCCCCTCCTGCCGGAGGTAGACGAGGGCCCCGCCGCGTTCGTGTATGCGGCGTTGCGCTTCGCGCAGCTGAGGGCCGCAGTCGCAGCGTAAGGAGCCGAAGACGTCGCCGGTCAGGCACTCGGAATGGACCCGGACCAACGGGACGTCCCCCGGTGTTCCCATGCCGATCAGCACGTGCTCGCCGCTGTGGGAAAGAGCGTCGAACGAGGTGACGGTCGCTTCCACGGGCCGGCCGATCCCTATGTCCAGCGGGACGACCACGGTCCGGCGAACAGTGGCTCCGCCGCGTTCCTCAGGGAAATGCCCCGGTCGCTCTGACGCCATCATGCCCCTTCCGATACGTGATCGGCACAACTGCCCCGTCCGACCGCATCACAGGGACAGTTACGCGCATCACTCCCACCCCGAGCACCACCGCACACACTAGCTAATGCCCGCCCCCTGAACCGTGCCTGAATGCGCCAGAGTTCACGGGTCATACATCAGTCAAACACGAGGCAAGTAAGCGCCGCTTTTCAGGAGCTGCACTCCACTTGGTCCGGTTTTGAGTTGTGACTCATGGTGCGGGTGAGAATTCTGAAGAGGCCGCGGAGATCGACACCGGGGCCGGTACCCGTCGCTTCAGCGTCGCGGCCGCGGCCCGTTCCCCCGCGCGGCCGCCTGCTGCTGCAGGAGCGCCGCGATGTGGTTGATGTCGTCCATGACGGCCAGGAGGCCCTCGATGTCCGGCGCGGAGGCGCCGTTGACGCCGATGAAGAACGTGTGGTGCCGGCCGTGGCCGGCGTCGAGGTAACCGGCCAGGGTGTCCCCGGCCACGGCCAGCCGGTCGTTGACGGCGTCGAAGCCCGCGACCGTACCGGGCTTGGCGAAGACCTTGCCGTGGGCCGGGCAGGTGGCCGCGCGGGTGCAGGAGCCGGCGAGGGAGCCGTCCACGCCCAGGATCGGCAGGGACCTGCGGAACCGGGCCGCGTCGGGGGTGCGCTCCCAGTACCTCAGCAGGCGCGGGAACGCCGTCGGGGCGATGCGGTCCACGGGGTTGCCCCCGCGCCCGTCCAGGAGTTGCAGCTGCCGCGGGTCGACCCCGGCCTCGCGGAGGAACGCGGTCAGCGGCCGGAAGCCGTCGTCGCAGCGGTGGCTGCCGGCGTGCACGGCCATCAGGCAGATGCCCAGGTTCGCCCCGAGGTTGTGGCTGACCTTGAGGATGACCTTGGCGTACTCGGTGTAGGGAGGCGAGACGTACGCCGCGACGCGCTCCGTGGTGTGCCGGCCCCGCTGCAGGAGACCGGCCGGGTTGGAGCCGGTCGCGTGCGCGTGGACGGTCACGCCCGCCCGGCCGAGGGCCTCGATGAGGGCGGTCCGCCCGAAGGCGTCGGGGTCGCGCACCGGGGAGACCCGGAGCACGGGCTTCGCTCCGGCCGCGATCGTCCCGGTGAGGGTGATGCGGGTGCCGTCGGGCGAGGCGGTGACGGAGACGTCGGTGGCGCCGCCCGCCGGGACGGTCCGCACCTGGGAGTCGACCTGGTACGGCGCGACGTGCGGGCGCCAGTCGAGCCGGGCGGGGCGGCCGGCGGACGTCGGGGTGGTGAGCAGGTCGATCACGTTGTCGTTGACGATGAGCGGGGTCGGGCCCGGGTCCAGGTTCGCGGAGGAGGTGAAGAGCCGGGAGTCGACGACGACGTCCCCGTTGACCTCGGTGATGCCGGAGCGCCGCACCTGGCGGGCCAGTTCGTCGATGCCCGCCAGCGGGTTCTGCGGGGTCAGCGTCGCGCCGGGGACGTCGTTGGCGTAGGTGTGGTCGACGTCGGTGTACTCCAGGGTGCCGTCCGGGCCGGTGCGGCCGCCCAGGCTGAGGTCGCCCTGGCCGACGAGCACGAGGTGACCGTCCAGCGCCGAGTCGTGCCGGTGCCCGACGGCCAGCACGGGGGTGGTGAACCGGTGGCCGCCGCCGAGGGTCCGCCAGGTCGCCGAGACGCTGAACAGCTTGGCCGCGGAGCCCGGGATGAAGAACTCGCCGGCGTTCTTCGACCGGACGGTGCGCCCCTTCTCGTCGACCTCCAGCAGGCCCCACCGCGCGTGTTCGTACCCCGGCTTCCGCATCACCGCCTCGATGGCCGCGTCCGGCCCGCGCTCGCGCACCGCCGCAGCGGGGCCCGCGGTCGCCGCCGTCACCGCGGCGGTCACGGCGACCGCCACGCCCGCCCGTGCTCGCCATCCCCGCGTGAGGCCACTCATCGCGCCACCTGCTCCCGCTCCGGGTCGTCCGTCGTCCGCCGTCCGTCACGGCCCGGTGTCGGCGCCGATCGCGGCAGCCGTACCGCGCGGAGCACGCCGCCGAACGCTTCCGCGGGGTGCCTTCACCCGCGCGGGCGAGCTCCGGCGCGACGAGTCACGCGTTCGGCCCAGGAGCCGTGCGCCGGCCCGGCCGCGGCCGACTGACGCGCCGTCATGCGTGCACGGGCGCCCCGAGCGCGGCGGCCGCCCGGTCGGCCACCTCGACGGGCGCCGCGGCGATGACGTCATCGAGCGCGGCCCGGGAGGACTGCAGGTCGGTGATGGCGCGCGTGATCCGGTCGCGTTCCCTGAAGAGGTCCGCGACCAGGTCGGAACAGGTGGGGACGAGCCGCTCGCCCTCGTCCCGCAGACAGGGCAGGATCGCGGCGATAGTGGCGGTGTTCAGTCCGGCGGCGAGGAGGCTGCGGATGCGGCGCACGGCGGCGACGTCCGTCTCGGCGTACGCGCGGTAGCCGCTGGGGAGACGCTCGGGGTGGAGCAGGCCCTGGGCCTCGTAGTAACGCAGCAGCCGCTCGTGAACGCCGGTCCTCCGCGACAGTTCACCGATCCTCATACCGTCCCCCGTAACCGCCGTGCGGGCCCCGCCGGCTTGACTCTGACACAGATGTCAGAGTTTAGCGTCCGCGGCATGAGCAAGAGCTTCCTCCGGCTCGCCGTCGGTACTGCTGCGTCTGCGGCGCCGCGCTCCCGAAGAACGCGACACGGCGGCGACTGTGCTGCGGCTGCTGTGCCGTGCGGACACATGACCTACGCCGCCGGCTCCCGGCGCCGCGATAGTACGTACCGTTCGAATCGCTGCCGAGACCGTGCTTACCGGCGACGGCACCGGGCCGACGATCTGTAGTTGGGCTCCGGCCCGTCATTTGACCATGCAGCGAGACCCTGCCCCGTCGTACACGTACGGCTGCTCCCTGGCGGCATGTACACGGATGCCGGGCTGCGGTGCATTCGGACCGGTGCGGGATCGGGCCGACCGCTGGATAACGACTAGGCGGTCGGGCCGAACGGTGATCGCCCGCCGGCTGATGCAGCACCCGTACTTGCCTGGTGCTGTCCGGGCGCAGAGCTCGGAAAGGGGCACGGGCCCGTGGTCCGGGGCACGGGTGCCAGGCGCCCGACCGGAGCCTCGTCGGCAGCCGCCTCCCTCAGGGGCGCACGGACATTGGCGAGCGCTGGGCGAATGTCAAGTGCACTGGCGACTCACCCGCGAAGTCGCGTAACCGCCCTTCACATTGTGTGGTTACAAGACTGAGCGACCGGAAGCCAACGCTCCGGTCGGCTCATTCGTTTCCCACCCCCATCGCAGCGAGGAAACCTCATGAACCGAAAGCTCACAGCCCGTCTCGCCGGTTTCGTAGGCGCCTCGGCTCTCGCCCTGGGCGGCGTGGTCGTCGCCGCCCCCGCCGCGCAGGCCGACGGTGCCGGTTGCGCGAACTACCTGGCCCAGGTCCCGAACTCGCGGAGCACCACCGACGGCAACCTCGCCTGCGGCCTCGGTGCCGCGGGCCTCCCCGTGAGCCCCGTTCTGTGCAGGACGGTGCTGGCCACCGTCTCCCAGGTCAACGGAACCGCCACGGACGCGGCCTGCAAGCAGGCCAAGCAGTAGGCAGTACCGCCACCTCCACGCGGACCATTACCCCCGGGCAGACTGCCCGGGGGTAATGGTCCGCGTTTCCCTTACGGAGTTACCCGACGGTCGCGCCGAACGCCGTCAGCGCCTCGACCACCGGCTGGAAGTAAGTGGTCCCACCGTCGGTGCAGTTGCCGGTTCCGCCCGAGGTGAGGCCGATCGCGTCGGTGCCGGAGAAGAGCGGACCCCCACTGTCGCCGGGCTCGGCGCAGATGTCGGTCTTGATCAGTCCGGTGACCTGGCCCTCCCTGAAGTTCACGGTCGCGTTGAGGCCGGTGACCGTGCCGCCGTGCAGGCCGGTGGTGGAGCCGCTGCGCTGGACGGCTTCGTTGAGGACCGCGTCACGGGCGGCGGCGATGGGCTGCGCGTCGCCGTCGTAGAGGTTCACCTCACTCGGGTGCTCGGGCGCGCCGGCGTTGTACTCCGCGATGGCGTAGTCGTTGCCGGGGAAGCTCGAACCCCCCTCGGGCACGAGCGCGATTTCCGCACCGCCGTCACTGGTGGACCAGGACGTGACCCGGTTGCCGCAGTGCCCGGCCGTCAGGAACGCGTCCGGCTTGCCGGACCTCTTGACGTTGAAGCCGAGCGAGCAGCGCGCCCGGACGCTGGACACGTTGGAGCCGTGGATCGGGTCACCGCCCGAGAGGTACATCTTCAGCTCGGAGTCGGTCCGCTCCAGCTTGACCTTCTCCCCCAGCGGCTTGAGCACCGTGGTGAGCTGGGTGAGCTTCGCTCCCGTCACCGTGGGGTCGGCGGTGACGACGACCTTGTTGACTCTCGGGTCCGGCACCCACGCGGTACCGGGGATCGGCTCACTGGCGTTCAGGGTCACCATGGTGGCGGCCAGCGTGGAATCGTCGAAACGGACCTTCCTCGGCTCGGCCCCCGCCTTACGGACCTTTCCGGCGGCCTCCGACGTGGTGGGGTTGACGACGAGCTTCTGGCCGGCCGAGGCGCCGGCGCTGTGCGGGGAGAGGGCGACGGCCGCCACCACGGCGAGTGCGGTGGCTGCCAGAGTGGCGACGCGGCGGAGTGGAGCGGAAGGTTGCAAGGAATCTCCCGAGTGAGTGCCGGAACCACGGTCCGGAAGGCGCGTCCGCACGCCGTGCGGCGTAGGCGGAAAATCCATCCTCACAGCGGCCGGCAACCCCTGGAGCAGACGGGCGGCACCGCCGGAGCAAACCACCCATAACAGCGACAGAACCACCAACTCCAGTTCGTTCAGAGCCAGTTAGTCCTAGCCGTGACACGCGGACCACCGTGACCCGCGGTCACCCCGAGGAACGGGAGAACCGCCCCCGAGATCCCTCTACGGCAGCCAGGCGGTCGCGTATCACCCCGGGGCAGCCACGCCACGGCTCACCCCGGCAGCTCCTCGTACGCCGCGCGCGATCCGGGACGGGCCACGCCGAAGGCCGCGGCCATGCGCACGCCCGCCTCCGGGTCGCCCGTGGCCGTCGCCGAGCCGCCGGTGAAGGCGTCCTCCAGCGACAGGGTCCCCGCGCCGAGCTGGAGCAGGGTGGCCAGGCCGGTGATCAGCGTCGCGGCGGGACCGTCGGCGGGCCCCTGGCCCATGTCCACGGTGCCGTCGTCGACCCGTGCGTGGAAGACGAAGTCATCGATCCGGAACTCGTAGGTCTCGTGGAGGCCGCGGGCCGCGGCCGGCCGGAAAGTGGCGCCGACGGCCCCGATGACGCCGTACCGGCCGTCGGTGGCTTCGAGGTGCGCGCCGAGGATCGCGACCGCGCGGGCGACGGCGTCGAGCCCGCCCTCCAGCCGGGCGATCCCCCGCTCCAGGGCGTCTTCGACGGCCAGCAGCCGGGCGCCGACGGCCATGAAGGTCGCGAGGTCCGTGCTGACCACGCACGCGGCCTCCCCGGCCGAACCGTGCCGGACGTCGAGCGTGCCGTCGTCCACCCGGAGGTGGAACACCTCGCCGTCGACGCGGAATTCGTACGTCTCGTGCAGGCCGCGGGCGAGTTCGGGCCGGAAGCCGGCGCGTACGCAGCCGAGCAGCCAGCTGAGCCGGATGCGCTCGCCGGGCCGCGGCGCACCGAGGAACCGCAGGCCCCAGCGGGTGAGCTCGTCGACCACGGGGCGCATCGCCTCACCGAGCGCGGTCAGTTCGTAGACCGCCGACGCGGCCGGGGGCGGCAGCTGCGACCGGCTGACGACCCCCGCCTCCCGCAGCTCCCGCAGCCGCTCGGCCAGCACGTTGGGGCCGATGCCGGGCAGGCCGGCGACGAGGTCGGTGTAGCGCCTCGGCCCGAGCAGGAGCTCCCGGACGATCAGCAGGGTCCAGCGGCCGCCTATCACGTCGAGGGCCCGGGCGGCAGGGCAGAACTGGTCGTAACTACGCCCCATGCGCACCTTCGTCCTCTATTGATAGCTGCTGCTTAGTTTTTTATAGTAGCCATCAACTGAGCCACGACAAGCCTCAGTTGAGCAGAGAATTCACGACGCAGGACGGGGCGGCAGGGGCGATGACTATGCGCATACGCAAGGCGTTCTTCGCGGCGGGCCTGGCCTCCGCGCTCCTGGCGGGGGCCTCGCAGGTGCCGGCGGCTGCCGCGGGGGCACCCGCCCGGGCCGGTGCCCGCCTCGGGACGTGCGCGCAGCAGGCGAACATGGAGGTGTTCCGCAAGGGCGGCGTCCCCGTCCTCGACTGGCGGGAGAACCTGGAGTTCGACGGCCGCGGCACCCTCTGGGTCGCCCACCTCGTCAAGAACCGCGTCGAGGGATACGCCCCCGACGGAACGCTGAGGACGAGCTTCCCGGTGAGCGGGCCCGGCGGGCTGCGCCGCGGCCCCGACGGCATGATGTACGTCAACTACGGCGTGAGCCCGCTGGCGACGGACGGCGGCATCCTGCGCTTCGACCCGGCGGCCGCCGCCCCGAAGCCGGAGAAGGTGGTGAGCGGCATCCGGGGCATCAACGGCCTGGCCATCGACGCCTCCGGCAATTTCTACCTCAGCCGCGAGCTGTCCACCGGCATCGTCAAGGTCCGCCCGGACGGCACCAAGGACGAGCAGTGGACCCGGGCGGCGGACGTCTTCGGCGCCAACGGCCTGGAGATCGCCGGCGATCAGCTGTACGTGAGCGCCATCACCGACACCTCGTCCCCGGTCTACCGCATCCCGCTGAACGACCCGGCGCGCCGCACGACGGTCACGCATCTCAGCAGGAACCTCCTGGACATGAAGTTCCTCGACGACCTCACGTACGCCGACGGCAGCCTGATCGTCGCGTCCTTCCGCGACGGCGAGCTCATCCGGGTGGACCCGGACACGGGCCGCTCCTGCGTGGTGGCGAGCGGCCTGCGCATGCCCAGCAGCGTCCGCGTCGCCCGGGGCTTCGGCGAACACAGCGACCAGCACGCCCTGTTCGTAGTGGAGGCCTCGGGCCGCATCCTCAAGGTGACGCTCCGCTGAGCCGGTTCGGCAAGCGCCTCAGGACGTGGGGCCCTGCATGTGCTCGCTGATCCACTGGATGAGGCCGCCGGTCTCCATGTTGGGCACGCGACCTGCGAAAACATAGATCATTTCTCTTCTGGTGGGAGAAAACTGGGAACAGGCGGCAGCCACTCGGGCTTCTCGTCCCGCAGGAACCTCTCCCATCGCTCCTGCAGCTTCTCGGCGATCGCTTGCTCCATCGCCGTCGTGAGGTTGGCGTACAGTCCCCGCACCCCGGCCACTTCGTGACCCATGCGCGTCTCGACCGCGATCTCGGCGTGCCCGTCCTCGTCCAGCATCTCCTTGTGCCAGTGACGAGTGAGGTAGCTTCGCTTCCCCTCCATCGCCGGCACTCTGGGGATCTCTTCGCGCCGCCGGTCAACGCGCCCCGTGCGGGCTGGTGCGCCGTCTCTGATCGGATGCCAGTAGTCCCGCTCGAAGGACGTGCCTAGCAGTGGCCCACCCGTCATCGACGGGAACACCCACGGCGACCGATGCGACGCCAGGAGGTTGGTATGCATGTGATGGAGGAAGGGCGGAAGGACCAGGTTCCGCCAGGACTCGTACTTCGGCTCCACCAGCCGCTTTGCTCCGCTGACGTACCGGTGTTGGTACTGGACCCGGAGGGCTGGCATGTCCGCGTAGCGTTCGGCAAAGGCTTCTCGCCGCCCCCTATCCGGATCCGACAGGGGCCAGCTTGGGGAAGCGAACTGCCGCTGCAGGCCCCGAATCTCGCCTGGGCGCATGCCCGTGAATGGGAGGGTCCACTGATAGACCCAGCCCGTATAGCCCCACACCACATAGGCGTTCTTTGCCAGGGCGTAGATGACTGCCATCTCGTGGGGTCGCTTCGTCTCTCTCCGTGTCCGCTTGTACCTTCCGCGCCGGCCAGTCTCTCTCACTACTGGTGAGCTCTGGCGCAGGTGGTACTTGGTAACAGCGTCATCCATGATCATGCCGAAGAGCATGAGGATGCTCTTGACGTAGGTTTCTGAGAGCTCGCCGTCCGAGGCCCGAGCCCTGAGGCGTTTCCTCCACGCCTCGAATTCCAGAGTCGAGACGGACTCGACGGTCCGTTTCCCCCAGTAGGGAAGGATCTGGCGCTTGATCATGAACTTGTAGGCATCCATGCTGGCCGGCCGTAGGTCTTGAGCGTCGTGCCAAGTCCAGCAGTAGTCCTCCATGAGGGCTCTTCCATCGGCGACTTTGACATTCATGCCATGTCGGACTTCGTATTCTCGATCAAGTCCGTACTCGCGCGCCTTGTCCTCATCTGTGAAGCCGCTCTTCGCCTCGTACTTCTTTGCTCCGTTGGGCAGGTACTCGCCAGCCCACCACTTGACTCGACATCTGGCCCCTCGCCATTCGACGTAAGGCATACGACCCCCTTCGCCCTGGTCGCCTGCGTGTGGCGGGCAGCTGCTAGCCGGGCTATTGCGACTCCCGGCCGCGCCAGTTACTCGGTAGTGCCGATGAGGCACCGCCGGCAGCTGCTGCAGTCGCCGCCTTGGCGCCGGATGAGGTCTCGCATGACGGCCCTCGCTTGGGGGTCGTGCTGGACTCTCGGCGTGGCGACGCACACGAGTGTGCCATCAACCTCGCCCCGGAATCCGATGAACGCCGGGCCGAAGTCCTTGATGAGCAGGTTGTACATGGGCCCCCCTTGCGAGTTGTTGCGGGGTGCCTCCCAAGTGACTTTCGATGGTGCCAGGTTGAACGAATCTTGGGACCGGGTTGGGCAGAGAAAACTGCCGGTTAACCAGTAACGAAACGGTAAAGCCGCCAGGTGGGTGCAGCAGTAAGGTCAGGCTTACCTGTTGACATCGCTGTCACGGCCGCCCTCGCTGCGTAGCTCGTCCACGACGCGCTGCTTCAGGGCGCGGATCTCGGAGGCGGGCAGGTTGGTGACGGCGATCGCGGCGTTCTGCACTGCCTGCTCGACGAGGCGCTCCAGGTCTCCGGGGAGAATCGGCGAGAGGTAGACGCCTGGGGCTCCAGTCGGCTCGGCGATGACCGGCTCGGCGCCACCGAGGATGGCGAGGCAGCTGCCGTGGGCCCACTGGAGGACGGGCTCGACCTTGGCGTAGGTCGTCTCGCGGACCCATTCGCCATTCTCGATCTTGTAGTAGGTCTTTGCTGTCAGCCCCGCCTGCTCGGCTACGGCAGCTTTGGGCAGGTTGAGCTGTGCGCGCCGCGCGGTTACGCGGTCACCTAGGCGCTTGAGGGCTGTGGGGGTAGGTCGGGTGGCCATGGGCGCCATCATCGCAGGAGCAGGTAGGAACAGCTAGGAACAGGGAGAAGTGTGACCGAAACCGTCCCGGCTGGGCCGACCCTCCGTTGCCCGGGGCCGCGCGCTTCTACATGTTTCTACATGTTACTGCTTGGTTCTACTTGATGCTCCTCTTCTTGAGGCGTAGCTTCAGTGCATGGAAAGACCCCCAGCCACCTACCAGGTGAACGGGACGGAACTCCGTAGAACCCGCATGCGCCAAGGCCTCGGCATCAAGGAGGTCGCGGCGGCAGCCGGCATCGATCGCAGCTACCTGCAGCGACTCGAAACCGGTGTCCGCCAGCACATGAGACCCGGGACCTACGCCGCACTCCGCACAGTCCTCAACATCCACGACGACCGGCTCCTCGTAGGTGAGGAGACCGCAGAGAAGAGGTGACATGCCCAGCGTCGAGGATCACGCCACGCCCATCGTGACCACCATGGAACGCGACGGCTTCATGCGCCCCAAGGAAGCGGCCCAAGACATCGGCTGCGGCGAACGCTGGCTCAAGGACGGCGCCAACCAGCGGGGGTTCCCCCACACGCGGCTCGGCAAGTTCCTGTGGTTCAGCCCGGAAGACCGCGTGCAGATCCGCGATATGCACCGCGTCCCGGCCCAGCCGGCCAAGATGCGCCGCCGCAAGACGGGGCCAAAGCCTCTCACCCGCGCCGCTTAGAGCGGTATGCGGCCCCAACCGCCGGGCTCTCACACACCGGCAGCCGGGGCCTGGATCACCCTCACACCACTCCGAAGAGAAGAGGCCGATCGTGTCTCCATCATCTCCCATCCCTCCGGTTTCAATCGCCGGTACGTCGCCGCTGGTCGAGCGGATCGCCGCGTTTCCCGTCGACGAGCCAGTCGCGTATCAGCTGGCCGACGGACCGGCGCAGCAGCTGGCCGAGGTCGACGTGCTGCGTGCCCGGCTGGCAGCGGTCGAGGCTCTGGTCGTCAAGGCGGCCGAGAACGGCATCACGACGATCGACCGGGTGCTCGTCGCCCGCGCCGCTGAGGGCGGTGAGCGGTGATGGCGACGACGACCGACCCCCGTCTCCAGGCGGCCCTGCTCCTGGACGCCCTGCAGCAGGCGATGCCCGTCGACGAAGGCCAGCTCGCCAAGCAGCGGCATCTTCTCGACGCGGATCCCGACACGTGCGTGCCCCTGCCGGGCATCGCCCACCCCAAGCCCGGAGGTGCAGCGTGAAGGCCCAGACCCTGGCCGATATGTCGGCCACTGCGGAGGCGCTACACCGGCTGCTCGCGGAGCACGGGGACTTGCCCGCTGCTGTCGTGCGAATCTCGCCGATCAACCCGAGCCTTCTGGACGTCTCACTGCACTCCGCCCGGTCGCATAAGTCGACGGACGACTTCGCGACATGGCGACGGGCCCTGGGCCTTCCCGACGAAGACGTGACGAAGGACTCCGGTGGCGGGAGTTCCTGGCTGACGGTGGAGGGGACGTTCGGCGAGGCCCGAGTGCAGCTGACGGCGTTCCTTCCCGATGACGAGCAGGAGGAGTCATGACCTTCCTCAACGACCTCGCCGCTGCGGCGGTAGCGCAGGATCTGCCGCAGGCGGACCGCCAGCAGATCGCCTGGATCATTGGCGAGTACGAGGTTGTCGATGGCGTCGAGTTCGACCTCGCCCGGACGCTGCGGGATTCCCGTGGCTGCCTGTGGTGGTGGACCGGGGACCGGGACCAGCACGGCAGGGCAATGATGGAATCGTCCCTCGGTGAGATGCAGCCGCTGGTGTCCGTCTATCTGGCTCACGTCCCGCTGGTGCCCCAGCCCCGCCGGCTCGGCTCGGGCGACTACCGGCAGGCGCTCGCCGGAGGTGCGGCGTGATCGGCGACTTCGAGCTGTACGAGCAGCGGGCCCGTCGCAGCAGTGAGCCGGCAGCCTGGCGGAACGGGTTCCTTGCCGGGGCCGTGGCCCAGCCGGGCGACGACACCGAGATGCGCCTGTGGCTGCTCCTTGAGGGCCGGGAGTTCGCGGAGGCGGCGGGTCTGCTGGAGGGCTTGGCGGTGACGCGGGTGTCCCTGATCCCGCATCCGGTGAACTGCATCTGCCCCGAGTGCCGGCTCCGGATCGACGAGTGGAAGCGCGCCCAGTGGACCGGGCCGCGCGCCTGGAGGACGGAGGAGGCGGCATGAGCACGATGGACGCCCGCGAGGCCGAGATTGCTGAGCGGTTCCGCCGGGACACGGCTCAGCACAAGATGACGGTGCTCCACGACGATGGCCTCTACCGGCACCTGCGGTTCATGGCCCCGTGCACCTCGGAGTACTGGTTCGACCTGATCACCTGGCCGGGACGGCTGGCCGTGTGCGGTGATGTCGGTGACGACTACGTCTTCAGCCGCCTCCCCGACATGTTCGAGTTCTTCCGCGCCGACAGCAGGTGGGGCATCAATCCTCACTACTGGTCCGAGAAGCTCGGTGGTGGGCGGCGGTCCGTGAAGGAGTACTCAGAGGAACTGCTGCGTCAGAGGGTCGTCGCGCAGTTCGTCGAGGACGCCCGCTGGGACGGCGTGCCGGCCGGGACTGGGAAGCACCTGCGCAGGTGGGTCCTCGACGACGACCTGAGTGACGAGCACACGGCGCGGAACCTCCTGGAGGACTTCACTTATCAGGGCTACGAGTTCAGCGACGTCTGGGAGTGGGACTTCCACGACTACGAGCTGGCCTTCCTTTGGGCCTGTCACGCGATCGTCTGGGGCATCGCCCAGTACGACGCCGCAAAGCAAGAGCCTGCGGCCTTGCCTCCCAAGGACAGCACCCGCCTCTCTGAATGCAGTCCTGTCTCCGGAGGCGCGCGATGAGTGTCGGTGACGTCCTCGTGAACCTGTGGACATTCTCGATTATTGCGGCCCTCCTCTGGGAGATGGCCCGTGAATGGAGGGAGGAGCGATGAGCCGCTGCCCGCGCTGCGAGCGCACCTTCGAGGACTGCCGCTGCACCAGCACGTGCCCCGCTCGCCCGCACCTGCCCGAGACCTGCATCGCATGCCGGTCGCAGGCCCGGGAACTCCAGCACCCGTCGTACAGCGCAACGCGGCACGTGCTGGCCCTGCCGCAGCAGAGGAGGGCGTCATGAGCGGCCAGTTCTTCGGCCTGGTGGTCGCCGGCCTCGTCGGCGTCATCCTGGCTCTTCTCGGCCACCTGCCGGACCGCAGCAACGACTCGGACGACCGCTAGTCCGCTGATCTGCCTGCCGCCGTAGATGACCTCTGGCTCCGGCGGCAGGCCCCCAAATCCATTCTCCGCGCGGCCCCCGGCGCCACCTCCCCCCGAGCGCCCCAGGGCCGCAGCCACCGGCCCCGCACCTCCCTCCCGGCGGGGCCGGTGGCACCCCACACCCTGAAAGCAGGCCACATGAGTCACAGTGACCCCAACATTCCTGCTGAGACCGCCCGTCACGTGCTCTGGCACTTCGGAGCCGACGGAGGCTGGCAGCCCGGCACCTTCACCCAGCACCTCCTCCACGCCATCGCCACCGCGGACCACGGCAACTTCGAGTGGCTCCGCACCGTGTACCCCGCGGAAGTCGCCGCCGTCGGCATCGCGACGAGCGACAAGAACGGCATCGCCACACTGCAGAAGATCGCGGCAGGTGGCCAGTGAACGCCCCGACCGGCATCCTCCTCGGCACCTTCGAGCCCGGCACGCCAGAGTGGGATCAAGCCCGCGCCGGCCTGTGCATCACCGCCACCGAGATCGCCGCCGTCGTCGGCCTCGCTCCGCCACGCTGGCCCTCCGCATTCACCCTCTGGCACAAGAAGGCCGGGCTGCCCGTCCCACCCTTCGAGCCGAGCCAGGCCATGGAGTGGGGAAACCGGCTAGAGCCTGCGGTCGTCCAGAAGTTCTCCGACGAGCACCCCGAACTCCTCGTCCTGGAGACCGGGACGTGGCGGCACGCGGAACGCGAATGGCAGCGCGCCACGCCCGACCGGATCCTGCACCACGTCGAGGACCTCCGCCACACCGAAGGACCCCTCCCGGCCACCCTGCTGGAGATCAAGACCAGCCCCTACGGCGGAGACGGCTGGGGCCCCTCCGGGAGCGACGAGGTCCCGCTTCACTACCGCTGCCAGGTCCAGTGGCAGCTCGACACCCTCGGGCTCAAGGCCTGCCACGTCGCCGTGCTGATCAGCGGCCACGACTACCGCACGTACCTCGTCGAGTACGACGAGGCCGACGCAGAGCTCCTGCGCGCTGCCGCCGAGGAGTTCCTCGATTCCGTCCGCCGCGGCGAATGCCCCGACCCGGACGGCTCGCAGATCACCTACGACACGGCCAAGCTCCAGGCCGCCGGCCGCGACGACACCGAGATCGATATCGGCCCTCACCTCGCCGACCGCTACCGCGACGCCCTCGACCTGTCTCGCGCCATGGACGACGAGCGCCGCCGCATCGCCGCCCAGATCCTGCAGCGCATGGGCACCGCCCGGTACGCCACCAGCCTCGGCCAGCGCATCGCGATCCGCACGGTCAAGGAAGACGGCACCACTCACTCCCTCATGCCCTGCCGCACCGGAGAGAAGGCCCACTGATGGCCCAGCGCATCACCGACGCCGTCACCGCCCGCCAAGCACCCCAGGGCAGCGACTTCGACGACCTCGACTTCGCATTCCGGCCCGCCACCAAGGAACAGGCCAAGGCCCGCATCGCCCTGCAAGGCGTCTCCGGCTCCGGCAAGACCTGGACAGGGCTGGCCCTGTCCGCCGGTCTCGGTGACCGGTTCGCCGTCATCGACACGGAGCGGGGCGCCGCCTCCAAGTACGTCGGCATCAACGGCATCCAGTTCGACGTCCTGCAGATGAGCCGCTACGACCCCCGCGACCTCGGCAAGGCCCTCGGCGCCGCGGCCCAAGCCGGCTACCCGACCGTCATGGTCGACAGCCTCAGCCACTTCTGGAAGGGCACCGACGGCACCCTCGAGCAGGTCGAGCGAGCCAAGTCCCGGTACGGCGGGAACTCCTTCGGCGGCTGGAAGGAAGGCACGCCGATCCAGAACGCCATGATCGACGCCCTGCTCGCCTACCCCGGCCACGTCGTCGTCACCATGCGCTCCCACACCGAATGGGTCCTCCAGGCGAACGACCGCGGCCGGACGGAACCCGTCGCCGTCGGCACCCGAGCCGAACAACGCAAGGGCGTCGAGTACGAATTCGACGTCGTGGGCGCCATGGACGTCCACAACACCCTGACCATCCTCAAGTCCCGCTGCCCCGCCCTGCACCAGCAGGTCATCCAACGGCCCGACGGCGGCAAGCTTGCCCAGCAGCTTCTGGAGTGGCTGAACGACGGCGCGCCGGCCACCGACCCGGCCGACTACATCACCCGCGCCACCGCCCACGACGCCACCTACAAGGGCCTCCTCGACTTGTACGCCGAGGTCGACAGCCGCGGCCTGCTGGCCACGCCGATGCTCGACCCCGCCGACGGCAAGCCCACCTCGCTCGGCGAATTCATCCGCACCCGCGGCACGAGCCTCAAGCCCGCCCAGTAGCCCGCCGGGCCGTCCCCGCGGGAATCGGGGGCGGCCCGCCACCCACCAGGAGACCACACCATGACAGACGTTCCGAAGTCCGCGGCCAAGTTCGTCGAGGCCACGCTCCGCAGCTGTATCGAAGCCGACCGGATCGCCGCCAAGACCAAGAGCCCCCAGATCCGCCGGGCGGAGTCCCGCGTGGCCACCAACGGCTTCGTCGCCGCCCTGGCAATGAGCAGCCTCCGCCGACACGCACCGGCCCGCGCCGACGTCCTGGCTGGCTTCCTCGACGACGTCTTCGCCCGCGGCAACCTCACTATCCCGGCCCGCCGCATCGCCACGGCCCTGGACTACGACTACGACGCCTGGATCGCCCAGGTCGACGAGCGCGTCGAGCGGCGCGCGCAGCAGGAGTTGACGGAAGGCGGTGCGTCATGACCGCTCCGGACCGTACTCCCATCGACCGCATGCTCCTGATCGACCGCCTGCGCCTGGCCGAGAGCGTGCGCATCGCCCTCACCGGCGGATGCGGCCTCTGCGACACCGACGCCGTCGAGCTGTGCGCCGCCTGCAAGCGGTGCCGCTGCCACCGCCACGACGACTGCACCCGCCCGGAGAAGGAGTCCCGATGACCCGCACCCTCACGCCGGCCGAGCGTCTTGCCGCGGCCGGTAAGGACATCACCCTCGACGCCATCGTGAAGCACTCCAACTGGGACCGGTTCCTCGTCGAGCAGGCCGTCTTCGCTTTCGGCCTCGAGCGCGACACGTTCAGCTGCAACGACATCCGCGACAAGCTTCCCGAGCAGGGTAACGGGTTCCTCGGTGCCGCGGTCAACGCGCTCCGCGGCGCCGGGATCATCGAGCACGTCGGGATGGTCCCCTCCACATCCGGCCCAACGCACGGCCACCGCATCGCCCTGTGGCGCCTGTCCGCCAAGGGCCGCCTCATCGCCCAGAGCCGGCGCCCGCAGCCAGGACGGCAGGCCGCGGCATGACCATCAGCCTCTGGACCGTCGCCCTCTTCGCCGCCGGCCTGGCCTACATCGCCAGCCACGACGCCATCGAACGCCGCCGCCGCGACCGCCGCGTAGCAGCCGTCCGCGAAGCCCGCATCCGCGACGAAGCCGCCCTCGGCATCCACGACATCACCGCATACCTCGACGAGCAACGGGAGGCAGGACAGTGATCACCGAGCCTCGCCGAATCCGGCGATCAAGTGAGAGTGTCGATCACGGCGACGTGCGCCGCTACCAGCGCGGATGCAGGTGTCGGCCGTGCACGACAGCAGCTACTGCGGCAGCCAAAAGGTGGAAGTATCTCCGCGAGACAGGGCGCGGCAGCCTCGTCCCGTCCGACAAGGTCATCGCCCGGATCTGGCGCCTTCGCGCTGTCGGCCTCACCGACGCCGAGATCCAAAACGCTGCCAAGATCGGGTCCGGGCACCTTTACCAGATCATCAACAGCAAAGCACTCGTCCTCCGTTCCACCGCCACCCGGATCCTCGCCGTCCCAGTCCCGGCCCCATCGGGTCAGCCATCCCGCAATGGGGCCCACGTCCCTGCCCTTGGCACACGCCGTCGCCTGCGCGCCCTCACTGCCGAAGGGTGGCCCGCCAAGACCCTTGACAAGCACCTGGCCACCGGCGACGGCTACATCAGCTATCTGATCCGCGGCGAAGGCGGCACCGTCCGTCTGTTCACGGCCGATGGCGTCCGCCTCTTGTGTGGCCGACTCCAAAGGACTCAGCCCGAAGAGCACGGAGTGCTGCCAGGCGTGGCAGCCCAGACCCGGGCACGTGCTGAAGCGAAAGGCTGGGCGAGCCTCGCCTACTGGGACGAAGACGACTTCGACAACCCAGACTTCACGCCAGCCACCAGCGACGAGGGTCTCAGCTTCATTCAGCTCGGTCGCCAGCGTCGCGCAGAGATCAGTCACCTCGCCTCCTTCGGCGTTCCCGAGGCTGAGATCGCGACACGGCTCGACATGCCGCCCAAGTATGTCCACGACATCCTCCGTGAGTTCAGCAAGCAGCAGGGGCTGGCCGCATGAGCGCCGCCTGGGAGGCCTCAGCCCGCTGCCGCGAGATAGGGCCCGACCTCTTCGAGCCGTCCAGCTACACCAAACAGGACGTCGCGGAAGCAAAGAAGATCTGCGCCCGGTGCCCCGTCCGGAAGCCCTGCCTCGCCGACGCCCTCCACCGCGAAGCCGGCCTGCCTCAGCAATCACGCGCCACCGTCCGCGGCGGACTCACACCCCGCGAACGCACCGCGCTCGACCCCAAACGCCGCGAGGCCGCCGCATGAGCGCCGCGACCCCGCACACGGCCAAGGTCATCGCTCTGCGCCCTCGCCGGCAACAACAGGACCCCGCCGCCAACAAGCCCGTCGAGGAGCGGCGCACCGCCCTCTATCCGCCCGCGGACCATGAGCCGCTCCAGGACCCCGGCGAGGAGCCGGACGAGCCCGCGGGCACCCCGGCTCGGGTGCCCTGGGCCCGGATCCCCCCACCACCGCCCTGCGTGGTCACCCCGTACCGCTGCCAGTGGGGCGTGACCGCCTGCGGCCAGCCCGCCCGCCTCTACCCCTGCGGCTGGCGCTGCGACCTCCACCGGCCCGGCGCTAAGGGACCGCCAGAGCCAGCTGCCTGATCCCGTCCATCTGCTCGCCCCAGCCGAAGGAAGCTCGCCGTGACCCTGGACGCCATGCACTGGGTGTGGAACCACTCCCAGTCCAAGGGGAACACCCGGATCGCCCTGCTCTACGTGGCGGACCAGGTGCGATCGTCGGCCTGCGAGGCGCGGCTGAGTCACGCCGACTTCATGTCCGCCATGAACGCCCCCAAGACAAGCGTAAAAGGGGCGATCCGGGCCGCCGTCGACAGCGGCGAGCTGGAGATCATCGAGCTGAACAAGGGGACCAGGGCCTCGCTGTACCGGCTCCCGAAGGCGGTCGGTTTCATCCGGCCCACCTCCGCTAGGGGGTCGGATTCTGACCCTCTACGAGATCAAGGTGAAAACGCTAGGGGGTCAGAATCCGACCCCCTAGGACCCGCTAGGGGGTCGGATTCTGACCCCCACTCCCCATTCTTTCCCAGCAAGCATGCGGGAGAGCCGGAACAGCCAGCCGCCGACGACGACTACGGCATCCCCTCAACCGTCCGTCCGCTCATGGACAGCATGACCGCCAGCAACATCAACGTCCGCTGGCCGTTCACCGGCAACCAGTGGTTCCCCCTCATCGCCCTGATCAAGAAATGCGGCGTACCGGCCCTCGTCGACTACGCCCGCCGCACCGTCGACCGCACCGACGTCGACTCCGCCCGCTACTTCATGCGCGGCTGGAGCGAACTCCCGCCCATGCCAGCCGAAGGCGCACCCGTCCACCGCCCCCGCCCGCACCTGCGTGCCGTCGGCGGCCAGACCCCCGAAGAACGAGGGATCTTCTAGTGACTATCGACCTCGAGCCGCTGCCCACCGACTTCGACCGCGCGATGCCGCAGGACATCCACGCCGAGCTGTCCGTCCTCGGCGCCTGCATGCTCAGCCCGGCCGCCTGCCGCGAGGTCCTCGACATCCTCGACCCGGCCGCGTTCTACCGCCCCGCCCACACCGCGATCTTCAACGCGATCGGCCGGCTCCACGCCAAGGGCCTGCCCGTCGACCCGATCACCCTCACTAAACACCTCGCCGACACCGGCGAGCTCAACCGCGTCGGCGGCGCCCACTACCTCCACGAAGCCACCCACGCCGTGCCCACCACCGCCCACGCCGGCTACTACGCCGACATCGTCCAAGACCGTGCCCTGCGCCGCGCCCTGATCGAGCTCGGCACCCGGCTCGTGCAGATGGGCTACAGCCCCGACGGCCACACCAGCGACCTCGTCGAGCAAGCCGTGACCATGGCCCGGGAGATCCGCGACCGCGGCATGGCCACCGCAGACCTGCCGACCGAGGACATCCTCGACTTCGTCCAGCACGAAGACACCTACGACTGGCTCGTCCCCGGTCTGCTGGAGCGCGGCGACCGGCTGATCCTCACCGCGAGCGAAGGCGGCGGTAAGTCGACGCTGCTGCGCCAGTTCTCCGTCACGCTCGCCGCGGGCCTGCACCCGTTCCGCACCTGGGAGATCATCGACCGCTGTCGGGTGCTGACCCTGGACTGCGAGAACGGAGCCGCGGCCTCCCGCCGCAAGTACCGGCCGCTCCTCGATGCCGCCGCGGTCGTTGAGCAGCCGGTCCGCCGCGGCCAGTTCCACATCGAGTGCCGGCCCGAGGGCCTGGACCTGACCCGCCCCGCGGACCGGGCGTGGATGATGCGCCGGGTCGAGCAGCTCAAGCCCGACGTCCTGATCATCGGGCCGGTGTACCGGCTCCACGCCGGGAACCCCAACGACGAGGAACTCGCCCGCAAGGTGAGCACCGTCGTCGACGAAGCCCGCGCCACCACCGGCTGCGCCGTGCTCCTCGAGGCACACGCCCCGCACCACAACGGCTTCGGACAGCACCGCAACCTGCGCCCCCTCGGATCCTCGCTGTGGATGCGCTGGCCCGAGTTCGGCTTCGGGCTCCGCCCCGTTGAGGACGAGAAGTCCGCCGCGAACACCGACGGCTGCCGCGGCCGCCGGGTCGTCCCCTGGCGCGGCATGCGCGACGAACGCGACTGGCCCCACTTCATCCGCCAGGGCGAGACCTGGCCCTGGATCTCCTACAAGCCCGCCGACCTCGACGAGATCACCGGCTACTCACCGACAGGAGCGATCTGGTGACCACCCACAACCCGCTGCCCGACCTCGGCCTGTGCCCCGCCTGCGAGGGCGAGATCCGCATCCGCAAGTCCGGTGCCCTGTACGCACACGGCTGCTGCGGGGACGGACGACAGCCTGTGGCCCGGCTGGAGCCCACGTTCGCCCGCTGGCTTCATGCACAGGCGCCTCGCCGCGACTACTACGAGAACCGGATCACTGCCCTGGCGCAGAGGGTGTTCCGCTGTTGCCCGCGAATCCCTAACCGCACCCCGGCCGAAGTCCGTTGGAGCACAGCCGAGGAACTTCACGATCACGAGCATCGCGTCCAGCTGCAGTGGACCGGCTCAGACGTCCGCCAGCCCTACGACGGGCAGCGCTGCGACTGGCTGTGCGGCGACATCCAGCACGCCGCCGAGATGTACGCCCGGCTGCTCGTCATCCAGCATCTGGACGCCCGGGAGACGTGATGACCGACTCCTGCCCTGCCTGTATCCGCCGTGGCATACCGCCGGCCGCCGTGCGTCGCCGCGGCGAGAGCGTCGTCCACGGCTACCGCTGCCCCGCCTGCGGCCACACCTGGGCCACCGCCCGACACCTCCCCGCATACGACCTCTCCCGAAGGAGTGCTTGATGCCCGACAACGCCACCCCCGCCGAGATCCGCCTCGCCCAGTACAGCCAACGAACCAAGACCTGGGCCATCGCCACCTACAACGACGGCACGGAGAAGGCGCTGCACAAGATCGCACTCGAATTGAAAGACGAGATCGACCGCCTCCGCACCCAGCGCCGGTTCCTCATCAGCCAGCTCGCGAAGAAGGACGTCCGATCGGGCGAGGGTGACAGGAAGCTCCGCGAGTTCCTGGGTATCGAGGAACAGCTGGCCGCCGCCGAGCCGCAGCCGGTCTCACCTTGCTGGCCGACCGCGGTGATTTGCGGATCGACCAAGCACATGGATCGGCTCCAGGCCGCTGCTGCCACGTGCACGCGTCAGGGCTGGGCGGTGCACATGCCGCATCTGACCGAGGTGGACGACCGGCTGGCGGAGACGCTGGCCGCGATGTGGCGGGCCCTGATCGCCGAGGCGACGGTCGTCGTGGTCGTGCCGAAGCCCGACGGCAGCCTCGGCGACGCGACGGCCGGCGAGCTGGCCTATGCCGAGGGGCTGGGTAAGCCGGTTCTGCGCTGGGACCCGCGGATCAAGGACGTGGTCTGGTGACTGCGACCTGGTGGTCGGAGCCGTGCCTGTGGGACGACGAGCCGCTGCCGGACTGGGAGTTCCCCGAACCCGAGGAGCGGGAGCGGGGCGTCGAGGACGTGATCGTCGTGGGCGGTGTGCTGTGAAGGCCCCGCACCTGTCGCCGCGCCAGGCCGAGGTGCTGGCTGCCGCTGCTGACGGCGTTCCGCTGTCCGTCGTGGCCCTGCGCCTCGGGATGCCCCGCACCCAGGTTGCGTCCCGCCTGTCCGAGGCCTACTGGGCCCTGGACGTCGCCTGGAAGCCCCGTGGCCAACGCCGGGCCGCCGCTGTGCGTGTGGCCCGGCAGCACTGCCTCATCCCGAACGAGTCGAAGGAGCAGATCGCATGAACGACCTTGACCGGTGGGGCCCGACTCGCCGGCCGCGCGGCCGGGTCCGGGGGCTGACCCCGGAGCAGCAGGAGCTGGCCGACGATCTGCACGTGAAGGCCCTGGCGATCCGGGCTGCGTCCGACGGCGAGCTGTCCATTCGCGACGCCGTACATCTCGCTGCTGTTCAACTCGGCCTCGAAGCACCGCAAATCGCCACAGAAGGAGCCTCGGAGTGACGCGCCAGGATTCCCTCAACCCAGAACGCCCCCCGCGAAGGGCCCTGAAGGGCCCTGAGAGTGCCGAACCCCCCGAGGCTGGCACCGAGCGGCGCCCCGGGGGTGAGTTCGACCCGCAGAGCGGCGCACAGAGCCTCGGTGTGAACGCACAGCCTGCCGTCGTCCGGCGATCCGCCACCGAGGAGGATCGGCTCCGCGCTCTGCTGGTCCGTCTGATCACCGACGGCGCCCACCACAACCGCTGCGCCGGCCTCTCCCGCATCGACGAAGGCCGCATCGCCCACGACGCGTTCGCCGCCGCCTTCCACATCGCTGCCCTGTACACCGCGAACCTCCTCACCACCGGCACGATCCAGGCTCACGGAGGCCACCGCCCGGACCCCGCCGACCAAGCCGCCGCCGAGCACCTCGCCGACAACCTGCCGGACGATCCAGCGGAACGAGCGTCGAGCCTGGGCGCGATCATCCGACCCCACGTGGCGTCGCCCAAGCCGGCATCGGGCCACCAGTACCTGTCGACCGGCTGCCTGCACGACGAGCACGGCTACTGCCAGAGCAACACCGGGCTCGGAGGGGCCAAGGTGCCGGCGAAGTGCAAGTGGTGCGCAGCCCAATGTATCTGCCCCTGCCATGCGCAAGGCGCTGGCGATGCCTGATCTCCACGGCTGGATCACCGCCCGGGTCGAAGAAGCCGAAGCAGCTAACCGGAATGACACAGCAAACGTTCGCCGATGCGAATCCGATCGGCGGATTCTCGCCCGCCACAACACCGACCCCCAGCGGGCAGATCACTACGACGCCACCGCCTGCGGCGGCTGCGGCACCTACGGCGACTGCGACGACCCCGTCACCGACAACATCAACGACTGCCCCGAACTCCTCGACCTCGCCCACGCCCACGGCCTCACCGACGAGACCCTCGCCCAGCTCGACCGGCCCACGCCGCCACCGGCACCCAAACGCGGCAAGCCTGCGCCAGTCCTCACGCTCACAGACATTTGCGACGTGCCAGACGCACTCCGCGGCCCCCGCTGGTCTGCCTGAATCCCGAAAGGAGCCCGTTATGCACGAGCCCCTCCCCCCTGGAACCCGCGTCTTCCACGCCGCGCAGCAATGGGCGTGCCGACTGCCGGGCGGCACCGCCGAGATCATCCGGGCGGAAGGCCCCGACCACCACGGCGAGTACGAGTACCTCGTCCGTACCGGCACCGACTTCTCCCGGAAGCCCGGCCCGGACAACCCCGACACCGACGAACGCTGGTGGTCCTCAAGGGCCACTTCCCGCGCCGCATAGCCCTGCCCCACCCGCGCGCCACCCCGCAAGG
>NZ_JBPQTS010000041.1:0-46734 GCF_051386455.1 Streptomyces sp. URMC 124 | reverse complement strand
GGGGGGAGCTGGCCCTTGAGGGGGCCCCACTCGTTGGGGTCGGGGACGCCCGGGGGAAGCATCTGGCGCCGCTTGGGGCCGCCTTCCGCCCCCTCCCCCGGCTCCTTGGCACCGGGCCAGGCCTTGGCCACGCGCGCCGCCAGGACGAAGTCCTTGCGCAGGGGGTGGCCCTCGAAGGCCTCCGGGAGGAGGAGCGGGGCGAGGTGCGGGTGCCCGGGGAAGTCGATGCCGAACATCTCGTGGGTTTCGCGCTCGTGCCACGCCGCGCCCGCGTAGACGCCGACGGCAGTGGCCAGCGCAGGCGCCTCGTGCGGCACGGTGGTGCGCAGGAGCAGGCGGCGCATGCCCCCGCCCCCGCCCGGCAGGGCACCCGGCAGCGCGGCCAGGTGGGCGCACACGCGGAAGCCCGTACCGGGCTCGTCCACGGCGCTCAGCCAGTCGAAGAAGGTGCAGTCCAGCCGGTCCCGGGCCGTTTCGAGCGCGGCGATCCACCGCTCGGCCGGGACGTCGACCGTGAGCAGGTCGTACGTCTCCTCCGCCGTGGCGCCCTCGCCGAAGAGCGCGGCCGCGCCGGCCGGCAGCCAGCCGACGACGGCCTCGGGAACGGGCTCGGCGGCGGGCTCGGTGGCGGGTTCCGTAGCGGATTCGGCGGCGGATTCGGCGGCCGGATCCGGCGTCGGCTCGGTCATCAGTTCGTCTCCTCCGGCGTGGCCGCCGGCGCCGGCGGCGGCGTCACCAGCCCGCTGCGCAGGGCGGCGGCGGACGCCCCCGCACCCCCGGCGGAGCCGTACCGCTCGCCGAGCGACTCCCGCGCGATCTTCTCCTGCAGCTTCAGGATCCCCTGGAGCAGCGCTTCCGGCCGCGGCGGGCAGCCGGGCACGTAGACGTCGACGGGGATGATCTGGTCGACGCCCTTGGTGACCGAGTACGAGTCCCAGTACGGGCCGCCGCAGTTCGAACAGGCACCGAAGGAGATCACGTACTTCGGCTCGGGCATCTGCTCGTAGAGCCGCTTGACGGCGGGCGCCATCTTGTCGGTCACGGTGCCGGAGACGATCATCAGGTCGGCCTGGCGCGGGCCGGGCGCGAAGGGGATCACACCGAGCCGGATGAAGTCGTGCCGCGCCATGGACGCGGCGATGAACTCGATCGCGCAGCAGGCGAGCCCGAAGTTGAAGACCCACAGGCTGTAGCGGCGTCCCCAGTTCAGGACGACCTTCATCGGCTCGGGAGCCAGCCTGGCCAGCGGGCCGAGACGACGGGGCTCGGGAAGGTCCACCGGTGTCACGTCCACTCGAGGACGCCCTTCTTCCATGCGTACAACAGACCCACGGCGAGGAAGCCGAGGAAGATGAACATCTCCACGAGCGTGGCTCCGCCGAAGCCCGGCGCGGCGAACACCGTCGCCCACGGGAACAGGAAGATCGAGTCCACCGCGAAGATCACGTACAGGAAGGCGTAGACGTAGTAGCGGATCTGGGTGTGGGCCCAGCCCTCGCCGACGGGGTCGACGCCGCACTCGTACGTCAGCAGCTTCTCGGGCGTCGGCACGACGGGCCGCAGCAGCCGCCCGGCCCCGAAGGCCACGGCGACGAAGAGCACCCCGACGACTGCGAGCAGCCCCACCACGGAATAGCTGTGGAAGTAGTCCGCAGCAAGGGGGACAAGGGCATGGGCATCGGCACTACTGCGCACGGTCGCCTCCGGCACGTCCGCCTCGCTCCCTGTCCCGCGTGTTCGACGTTCTGTACGCACGGGAGTCTAGGCCCTGGTGGGGTTATCCCCACCCTGCCCCACCCACGGTCCCCATGGCGGAGGCCCGTGGGAGCCGTGCAGGCTTGGGCGCATGACCGCCAGCAGTGCCGCGAGAAGCACGTCGAGTACATCACGCACATCGGACTCATCAGACAAATCCGGCGGTGACACGCTTCCCCCCGCCCGCTTCGCCTTCGACGCCCGGACGTGGAAGGAGGTCGCGCACCTCCTGCTCAACCTGTTCGAGGCGCTCGCCGGCTTCGTCTACGTGTCCCTGTGGCTCTACGCCGGCGTCCTGACGTCGCTGACCGTGATCGGCCTGCCCCTGCTGGCGGTGGGTCTGATGGGCGCCCGGCAGCTCGGCCGGCTGGAGCGCCGGCGGGCGCGGGCGCTGCTGGGGCTGCGGATCGAGGAGCCGAGCGCGCTCTCCCGCCAGCAGCGGGGCGGGGGCTTCTTCACCTGGCTGTGGACGACGCTGAAGGACCCGGTCGCCTGGCGCACCACCCTCTACGGGTTCATCCGGCTGCCCTGGGGCCTGCTCACCTTCGTCCTCACGCTGCTCCTGCTCTTCGTGGGCTGGCCGCTCCTCGGCCACATCGCGCGCGGCCTGACGAACCTGGACCGGGCGATGGTGCGCGGCCTGCTCAGCCCCTCCAGCGAGCTGGAGCGGCGGATCGCCGAGCTGGAGCAGGACCGCGGCGTGGTCGTCGACACCGCCGCCGCCGACCTGCGCCGCATCGAGCGCGACCTGCACGACGGCGCCCAGGCCCGCCTCGTCGCCCTCGCCATGGGGCTGGGCCTGGCGAAGGAGAAGGTGCTGGAGGACCCCGAGGCGGCGGCGCGGATGGTCGACGAGGCGCACGGCGAGGTGAAGCTCGCCCTGCAGGAGCTGCGCGACCTGGCCCGCGGCATCCACCCGGCCGTCCTCACCGACCGCGGCCTGGACGCGGCCCTGTCGTCGGTGGCGGCGCGCTGCACCGTGCCCGTGTCCGTCTCGGTCGACCTGGCCGAGCGGCCCGCGCCGGCCATCGAGGGCATCGCGTACTTCACGGTCTCCGAGCTCCTGCAGAACATCAGCAAGCACAGCCGGGCGCGGACCGCCGAGGTCGAGCTGTGGCGCAAGGACCGGCGGCTGCTGATCCAGGTGCGCGACGACGGCCGCGGCGGCGCCTCCACGGCCACGGGCAGCGGGCTGGCGGGGCTCGCGGAGCGGCTCGGCTCGGTCGACGGCCTGTTCGAGGTGGACTCGCCGCCCGGCGGCCCGACCGTCGTCACGGCGGAGCTTCCGTGGCGCGGACGCGCGGAGGGCTGAGCGCCCGCCCGTGCCGGACGGTTCCCGCAGGCCGGGCCCTGTTCCCGCAGGGCTCTTCCCGCAGGCCGGGCCCCGTTCCCACAGGCCTGTTCCCGCAGGCCCGTTCCCGCAGGCCGGGGCCGGTTTCCGTAGCCCGGGGGTGGGGACAGCCCCACCCCCGGAACACCTACTCGCTCCATGGTCCGGAGCTCCGTCCTCCGCGAGCCTTGAGGCACGGGGTACAGAGCAACCACCAGGAGATCGGACGACGACATGGCCATCGACTACGGACGGGCGGAGGCAGCGCGCCGGGCCCACCGCGTGCCCGCCGTACTGCGCGCGCCCCTGGAGGGCCGCACCTGGCGCGAGTTCCTCTACCTCCTGCTGAGCCTGCCGATGGCGGTCCTCACGTTCTCCTTCGCCGTGACGATGACGGCGGCGGGCATGGGCCTGCTGATCACCTTCGTGGGCGTGCCCGTGCTGGCCGCCGGTCTCGTCGGCGTACGGGCGCTGGGCGCCGTGGAGCGGGCCCGCGCCCGGGGCCTGCTGAAGCTGCAGGTCAGCGAGCCCGAGCCGGTGCGGCCGCGGAACGGCCGGCGCGGCCTGATGGCGTGGGTCGGGGCGCTCCTCAAGAGCGGCGTGTCGTGGCGGCACGTGCTCTACTCGGTGCTGCACCTGCCGTGGGCGATCGGGGCGTTCACCGTCTCCGTCGTGCTGTGGTCGGTCGGCTGGGCGCTGTTCCTGTATCCGGCCTACTGGTGGATGTACCCGAAGTGGTGGGGCCAGCCCGGCATGCAGTTCGGCGGCGACTCCGAGCACGGCGCGGGCCTCTTCGTGGACAACCCCTTCGAGATCGGCGTGACGTGCGTCGCCGGCCTGCTCCTGGTGCTGGCCACCCCGTGGGTGATCCGCGGCCTCGCCTCCGTCGACCGGCTGATGGTGAGCAGCCTGCTCGGCCCCTCGCGGCTCGCGGAGCGGGTGTGGGAGCTGGAGGAGGACCGCGGCGTGGTCGTCGACACCGCCGCCGCCGACCTGCGCCGCATCGAGCGCGACCTGCACGACGGCGCCCAGGCCCGCCTCGTCGCCCTCGCCATGGACCTGGGCCTGGCCAAGGAGAAGCTGGAGGAGGACCCGGAGGCGGCCGCCCGGATGGTGGACGACGCCCACGGCGAGGTGAAGCTCGCCCTGCAGGAGCTGCGCGACCTGGCCCGCGGCATCCACCCGGCGATCCTCACCGACCGCGGCCTCGGCCCGGCGCTGTCCGCGCTGGCGGCCCGCTGCACGGTGCCGGTGCAGGCGGAGGTCGATCTGCCGGCCCGGCCCGCGCCGGCCATCGAGGGCATCGCGTACTTCACGGTCTCCGAGCTCCTGCAGAACATCAGCAAGCACAGCGGGGCGCGGACTGCCCGCGTCGACGTGTGGGAGTCGGCGGGCCGTCTGATGCTCCAGGTGGGGGACGACGGCCGGGGCGGCGCCTCCACGGCCACGGGCAGCGGGCTGGCGGGGCTCGCGGAGCGGCTCGGCTCGGTCGACGGCCTGCTGGTGGTCGACTCGCCGCAGGGCGGGCCGACGACCGTCACCGCGGAGCTGCCGTGGCGGCCGTCCGCCGGATGACGGGGCGGGCAACCGCCGGTTGACGGGGGCGGGCAACCCGCGGATGACGAGGCGCGCTTCGCCCGGACGGCGAGGCGCGCTTCGGCGCGCCTCCGGGCCGCCGCCCGCAAGGCCGCGACCCGGCCGCGCCCCGGCCGTGACCCGGCCGCGCCGTCCCCGCGACCGGCAGCGATGCGGACTCCCTGCGTGACATGCTGGAGTCCTTCAATTGCTGCCGGACGGGGGGCCACAGGTCGTGGAGGACAGGGTGCGAGTCGTCATCGCCGAGGATTCGGTGCTCCTGCGGGAGGGCCTGACCCGGCTGCTGACCGACCGGGGCCACGACGTCGTGGCGGGCGTCGGCGACGGCGAGGCGCTGATCAAGGCCATCCGGGAGCTCGCGGACGAGGGCGCCCTGCCGGACGTGGTCGTGGCGGACGTCCGGATGCCGCCCACCCATACGGACGAGGGCGTGCGCGCCGCGGTGCAGCTGCGCAAGGAGCACCCGGGCCTGGGTGTGCTGGTCCTGTCGCAGTACGTGGAGGAGCAGTACGCGACGGAGCTGCTGGCGGGCAGCAGCACGGGCGTGGGCTACCTGCTCAAGGACCGGGTCGCCGAGGTCCGCGAGTTCGTGGACGCGGTGGTGCGCGTCGCGCGCGGCGGCACCGCGCTGGACCCCGAGGTCGTCGCCCAGCTGCTGGGCCGCAGCCGGAAGCAGGACGTGCTCGCGGGGCTCACTCCGCGCGAGCGGGAGGTCCTCGGCCTGATGGCCGAAGGGCGTACGAACTCGGCCATCGCCAAGCAGTTGGTGGTGAGCGACGGAGCCGTCGAGAAGCACGTCAGCAACATCTTCCTGAAACTTGGGCTTTCCCCTAGTGACGGGGATCACCGGCGCGTGCTGGCCGTGCTGACGTACCTCCGCTCCTGATCATCTGACACGACGTCAGCTATGGGCAGTCGCCCTGGTGAGAGGGGGCGGCCACGCGAGGACCTAGCACCAAAGGCCTAGAGGGCGGGTACGGGGCGGACGGCGCCGAAGGGACGCCGAAACCGCCTCATACCCGGACAAGCGGAAGCGGTATGCCCCGCTTCTTCTTGTGATCCATCCCAGGTAGGCAGCCCTTACCCACGTACGATGGCCGTGGGAACGCCGGTCGGGCACCACCGTGTGCGCGCCGCCGCCAGAGGGAGGTCCGAAGCAGTGACCAGCCAGGTCAGCAGCCCGGCCGAACAGGCCGAACCAGCCGAGCAGCCGGGCGGAGCCGCCGCCCCGCCGAGCGCGGGACAGGCGCCGTCGCCCCTCGCCGCGCCACGCGACCCCGCCGAAGGGGCCGCCTCCTCGAAGGAGGTGCGCCGGCTGGACAGGGTGATCATCCGTTTCGCGGGTGACTCCGGGGACGGCATGCAGCTGACCGGCGACCGCTTCACGTCCGAGACCGCGAGCTTCGGCAACGACCTGTCCACCCTGCCGAACTTCCCCGCCGAAATCCGCGCCCCCGCCGGTACCCTCCCGGGCGTCTCCTCCTTCCAGCTGCACTTCGCCGACCACGACATCCTCACCCCCGGCGACGCACCGGACGTGCTCGTGGCGATGAACCCGGCAGCGCTCAAGGCCAACCTCGCGGACGTCCCGCACGGCGCGGAGATCATCGTCAACACCGACGAGTTCACCAAACGCCCCATGGCCAAGGTCGGCTATGACACCAGCCCGCTGGACGACGGCACCCTCGACGCCTACCACGTCCACCCCGTCCCGCTGACGACGCTCACGATCGAAGCGCTGAAGGACTTCGGGCTCTCACGCAAGGAAGCCGAGCGCAGCAAGAACATGTTCGCGCTGGGTCTGCTGTCGTGGATGTATCACCGGCCGACGCAGAGCACCGAGGCGTTTTTGCGGAAGAAGTTCGCGAAGAAGCCGGAGATCGCCGAGGCGAACGTCACGGCGTTCCGGGCGGGGTGGAACTTCGGGGAGACGACGGAGGACTTCGCGGTCTCTTACGAGGTCGCGCCCGCCACCTCCGCCTTCCCCGCCGGTACCTACCGCAACATCTCGGGGAACCTGGCCCTGTCCTACGGGCTGATCGCCGCGGCCCGGCAGGCCGACCTGCCGCTCTACCTCGGCTCCTACCCCATCACCCCCGCATCCGACATCCTCCACGAGCTCTCACGTCACAAGAACTTCGGCGTGCGCACCTTCCAGGCGGAGGATGAGATCGCCGGTATCGGGGCGGCGCTGGGTGCGGCGTTCGGTGGTGCGCTGGCGGTGACGACGACCTCGGGTCCGGGTGTGGCGCTGAAGTCGGAGACGATCGGTCTGGCGGTCTCGCTGGAGCTGCCGCTGCTGATCGTGGACATCCAGCGCGGCGGCCCCTCCACCGGCCTGCCGACGAAGACGGAGCAGGCGGACCTGCTGCAGGCCATGTACGGCCGTAACGGTGAAGCACCTGTTCCCATCGTCGCGCCGAAAACCCCCGCGGACTGCTTCGACGCCACCTTGGATGCGGCGCGGATCGCGCTGGCCTACCGCACTCCGGTCTTCCTGCTCTCCGACGGCTACCTCGCCAACGGCTCCGAGCCCTGGCGGATCCCGGAACCGGACGAACTTCCCGATCTGCGGGTGCAGTTCGCCACCGGTCCCAACCACACCCTCGCTGATGGCACCGAGGTGTTCTGGCCCTACAAGCGCGACCCGCAGACCCTCGCCCGCCCCTGGGCCGTCCCCGGCACCCCGGGCCTGGAACACCGCATCGGCGGCATCGAGAAACAGGACGGCACCGGCAACATCTCCTACGACCCCGCCAACCACGACTTCATGGTCCGCACCCGCCAAGCCAAAACCGACGGCATCGCGGTGCCGGACCTCACCGTCGACGACCCTTCGGGGCAGGCCCGCACGCTCGTCCTGGGCTGGGGCTCGACCTACGGGCCGATCACGGCGGCCGTGCGCCGCGTCCGCGCCGAAGGCGGCCACGTCGCCCAGGCGCACCTGCGCCACCTCAACCCCTTCCCCGCCAACCTCGGGGACGTGCTCGCCACGTACGAGACCGTCGTCGTGCCGGAGATGAACCTGGGCCAGCTCGCTTCGCTGCTGCGGGCCCGCTATCTGGTCGACGTCCGCTCGTACACCCAGGTCAGCGGCATGCCGTTCAAGGCCGAGCAGCTCGCCACCGTGCTCAAGGAGGCCATCGATGACTGAGGCACTGAAGCTGGTGCCCAAGGCCGAAGCCCAGCAGTCCATGAAGGACTTCAAGTCCGATCAGGAAGTGCGCTGGTGTCCCGGCTGCGGTGACTACGCGATCCTCGCCGCCGTCCAGGGCTTCATGCCCCAACTCGGCCTCGCCAAAGAGAACATCGTCTTCGTCTCCGGCATCGGCTGCTCCTCCCGCTTCCCCTACTACATGAACACCTACGGGATGCACTCCATCCACGGACGCGCACCCGCCATCGCCACCGGCCTCGCCACCAGCCGCCGCGACCTGTCCGTCTGGGTCGTCACCGGCGACGGCGACGCCCTCTCCATCGGCGGCAACCACCTCATCCACGCCCTCCGCCGCAACGTCAACCTCAAAATCCTCCTCTTCAACAACCGCATCTACGGGCTTACCAAAGGCCAGTACTCCCCCACCTCCGAGACGGGCAAGATCACCAAGTCGACCCCCATGGGATCGCTGGACGCGCCCTTCAACCCCGTCTCCCTGGCGCTTGGCGCGGAAGCCTCGTTCGTGGCCCGGACGGTGGACTCCGACCGCAAGCACCTCACCGAGGTCCTGCAGCAGGCCGCCGAGCACCCCGGCACCGCCCTGGTGGAGATCTACCAGAACTGCAACATCTTCAACGACGGCGCCTTCGAACCGCTGAAGGACCGTGACCAGGCCAAGGAAGCGGTCATCCGCCTCGAACACGGCCGGCCCATCCGCTTCGGCGCGGAGAACGACAAGGGCGTCATCCGCAACGCGGCCACCGGCGACCTCCAGGTCGTCCGGGTCACCCCGGACAACGAGGCCGCCGTCCTCGTCCACGACGCCCACTCCGCGTCCCCGACGACCGCCTTCGCCCTCTCCCGCCTCGCCGACCCCGACACCCTGCACCAGACGCCGATCGGTGTCTTCCGCAGCGTCGAGCGGCCGGTGTACGACACCCAGATGGCCGACCAGCTCGAAGCGGCGATCGAACAGAAGGGCAAGGGCGACCTGGCGGCGCTCCTCGCCGGGAACGACACCTGGACGGTCGTCGGATAGGTGAGCCGAGGCGCTCGGACGGGCTGATTTCCGGCCCGTCCGGGGGCGTCTGACGCCCCCTCGCCCGCTCCCCCGCTCTCATGGGGGCATGGCCGATCCCGATGCCACGCTCTCTCCGCCCGTCCGCGACCGGCTCGCCTACCGCGTGAAGTGCCGGCTGCTCGGTCCGCCCCTGGTCACCGAGCGGCTCTCCCAGGAGAAGCTCGGCAACCCCATGGCGCTCGGGGTGCTGGCCTCCGACTGCATCTCCTCCACCGCGTACGGCAGCGAGGAGATGCTGCGCATCCTCGTGCCCGTCGCCGGGGCCGCCGCGTTCACCCTGCTGATGCCGGTCACGGGTGCGATCCTGCTCGTCCTGCTGCTCTTGACGCTGTCGTACCGCGACGTGGTGTCCGTGTACACGCGCGCGGGCGGGTCGTACGTCGTCGCGCGGGAGAACTTCGGGCCGCGCGTCGCCCAGATCGCGGCCGTCGCCCTCCTCGTCGACTACATCGTCACCGTCGCCGTGCAGACCGCGGCCGGCACGGACGCGCTGATCTCCCTGGCCCACCTCACGGGAGAGGGCTACACGGGCATCGACCACCTCAAGCTGCCCATCACGGCGGCCGTCGTGGTGCTGCTGATGTACGGGAACCTGCGGGGGATCCGCGAGGCGGGGCGGGCGTTCGCGACGCCCGCGTACCTGTTCATGGCCGCCGTCGCGCTCATGCTGGCCGTCGGCCTCGTGCGGGCGCTGGACGGCGGGCTCCCGCAGGCCGACCTGCACGCCCCGGGCGTCGTGCCGCTCGGCCAGGAGGGGGGCGGCTGGCTCTACGGCGCGTCCCTCTTCATGGTGCTGCGCGCCTTCGCCAACGGCGGTTCCTCGCTGACGGGGCTGGAGGCGATCTCCAACGGCGTCTCCGCGTTCCGTCCGCCCCAGGGCGTCAACGCGCGGCGGACGCTGACCGTCATGAGCTGCGTCCTCGGCGTCATGGTGCTGGGCGTCTCCACGCTCGCCCACTACACGCACGCCGTGCCCTACGTGGACGGCAACCCGACCGTCGTCGCCCAGGAGGCCCACCTCGTCTTCGGCGACGGCTGGGCGGGCACGGCCGGGCTGGTGTTCGTGCAGCTGGCCACGGCGCTCATCCTCTACACCGGCGCCAACACGCCCTTCACCGGCTTTCCCTTCCTCGCCAGCTTCGTCGCCGAGGACCGCTTCCTGCCCCGGAAGCTGATGCGGCGCGGCCACCGGCTGGCGTTCTCCAGCGGGATCATCTCCCTGACCGTCGTCGCGCTCGCGCTGCTGCTGGTCACGGGCGCCAACGTCGACAAGCTGGTCGCCCTGTACGCGATCGGCGTCTTCACGGGCTTCACGATGGCCGCCGCCGGGATGACCGCCCACTACTGGCGGCGGCGCGAGGGCGGCTGGCGGACGGGGGTGAACTTCGCGGCGGCCGTGGTGTCGGCGCTGGTCGTCGTGGTCTTCGCGATCACGAAGTTCACGGAGGGCGCGTGGCTGGTCGTCGTGGTCTTCCCGCTGGGGGTGTGGGCGCTCATCCGGATCAACCGCGAGTACCGGGAGGAGTCCGCGGCCCTGGAGACGATGCCGCCCCTCAGCGGGGCCGCCGAGCCGCACTGGCGGCGGCACCTCGTGTACGTCCTCGTCGACGTGCTCGACCTCGCCGCGGTCAAGGCGCTGCGGTACGCGCACGAGCTGCGGCCGGACGAGGTGCGGGCCGTGCACTTCGTCATCGACGAGGCGCGGGCGCGGCGGCTGGCCGCGCGCTGGGAGGAGTTGCCCGGCACGGACGTGCCGCTGGAACTCGTGGACTGCCCGGACCGGCGGCTGCGGCACGCGGTCGCCTCGCTCGCCGCGCGCGACACGGCTGACGGGACGACGGCGCTGACGCTCCTCGTCCCCCGGCGGACGTACGCCCGGCCGCTCGCCGCGCTGCTGCACACGGACTCCGGGGACGAGCTGGCGAAGACGTTGCAGCACCTGCCGAACGTGGCGGTGACGGTGGTGCCGTTCGACGTGACGGCGGCGATGGCGCGCCTGCGCGGTCCGGCGGCGGCGCCTTGACCTCGCCGGCGCCGTAGGCCCGGCACCGCCGGACCGGTCGACGGGTGGTAACTCGCCGTCGCGGCGGGAGAAAAGTCCCGGCCCCGCCCTTTCACCGTTTCCTGGGGGCAGGCCCCCAGCCCCCCGCAGGGGTTTCGGGAAGGGGCGGGTCAGGGGAGCCCCCTCCGCCGCGACGGCGCTCGGCCCGCCGCTTCGTGACCGGCGGTGCCGGGACGGGCCTCGGTTACCTTCACAGGGACGCACCACGCCCTGGAGGGGACCATGCACGCACCCGCGCCGCCATCACGCAGTGACTCCCGTAGCGAGACCCGGACCGGCCTGATCTGCAGCTTCGCCGCGTACGGCATCTGGGGGCTGTTCCCCCTCTACTGGCCGCTCCTGGACGCGGCCGGTCCCGTCGAGATCCTCGCGCACCGCATGGTGTGGTCCCTGGTCGCCGTCGTGGCCGTGCTCGTCGTGACCCGGCGCTGGGGGTGGATACGCCCGCTGCTGCGGCAGCCCCGGCGGGTGGGCATGATCGCCCTGGGTGCGGCGACGATCTCCGTGAACTGGGGGATCTACATCTGGGGCGTCAATTCCGGGCACGTGGTGGAGACGTCGCTGGGGTACTTCATCAACCCCCTCGTCAGCATCGCCTTCGGCGTCGTCGTCCTGCGGGAGCGGCTGCGGGCCGCGCAGTGGGCTGCGGTCGGCGTCGGCGCGGCCGCCGTCCTCGTGCTGGCGGTGGCCTACGGCAAGCCGCCGTGGATCGCCCTGGCGATCGCGGCGACGTTCGGTACGTACAGCCTGATCAAGAAGAAGGTGGGGCTGGACGGGCTGGAGTCGCTGGCGGCGGAGACGGCCGTGCTGTTCCTCCCGGCCCTGGGATTCCTGGTGTTCCTGGGGGTGACGGGCGCCAGCACGTTCACGAGCGTGGGCACGGGGCACACCGCGCTGCTGATGTGCTCGGGGGCGATCACGGCGGTACCGCTCATCCTGTTCGGCGCGGCCGCGGTGCGGCTGCCGCTGTCGGTGGTGGGGATGGTGCAGTACCTGGCACCCACGTTCCAGTTCGCCCTGGGGCTGCTGGTGTTCCACGAGGGGATGCCGGCCGAGCGCTGGGCGGGCTTCGGGCTGGTGTGGCTGGCGCTGGCCGTGCTGACGTGGGACGCGCTGCGGACGGCGCGCCGGGCGCGGGCGGAGCTGCGGGCGGCCCGGGCCGCCGCGGCCGAGGCGAGCAAGGCGGGCGCGTCGGGCCAGGCGGTCGAGACGGGGGCGGCGGTCGAGGCGGGCGCGGCGGGGGCCGGCAGGGCGCGCACGTGCGGCGCCGCCGCAATTCGTCACACAGAAAACACAACTGCCCCAGGAGCAACAGAAGTCACAGCTCAGGGTCAGTAACTCCCGGTAGGGGCCCGCCCGATATCCGGAAACCGGTGTCCCCTGTCCGAAATCCGCCCTTGACGCGATTTCGGGGCGCCCTCAACATCATGCCCACGTCAAAATGAGTTGGGAGCCCCCCATGCTTGAACTCAGCGGTCCCACCCTGCCCGCCCGCCCCCGAAGATCGCGTACCGGCGCCCTGCTGGCCACCGGTGCGACCCTCGCGGCCACCCTGCTCGGGGTCGCCTCCGGCCCGGCCCTGGCGGTTCCCACCGCCGCCACGGCCCGCCCGGTCGCCGCCGCCGGACCCGACATACCCGTCGCCAATGTCAAGGCGCATCTCGCCCAACTGCAGTCCATAGCCACGGCCAACGGCGGCAACCGCGCCCACGGCCGCCCCGGCTACAAGGCGTCGCTCGACTACCTGAAGTCCAAGCTGGACGCCGCCGGCTTCACCACCACCGTGCAGCAGTTCACCACCGGCGGCGCCACCGGCTACAACCTCGTCGCCGACTGGCCCGGCGGCGACACGAACCACGTCGTCTTCGCCGGGGCCCACCTGGACTCCGTGTCCGCCGGGCCCGGCATCAACGACAACGGCTCCGGCTCGGCCGGCGTCCTCGAAGTCGCGCTCGCCGTCGCCCGCGAGGGCTACAAGCCCGCCAAGCACCTGCGGTTCGGCTGGTGGGGCGCGGAGGAGCTCGGCATGCGCGGGTCGAGCTACTACGTCAACCAGCTCCCGGCCACGGAGCGCGGGAAGATCGACGCGTACCTCAACTTCGACATGATCGGCTCGCCCAACCCCGGGTACTTCGTCTACGGCTACGACCAGAACCTCAAGGCCCTCTTCGAGAACTGGTTCGCCGCGAAGAACATCGCCACCGAGATCGACACCGAGGGCGACGGGCGCTCCGACCACGCGCCCTTCCAGAACGTCGGCGTCCCCGTCGGCGGCCTGTTCAGCGGCGCCGACTACCGCAAGACCGCCGCCCAGGCCCAGAAGTGGGGCGGCACCGCCGGCCAGCCCTTCGACCGCTGCTACCACTCGTCGTGCGACACCTCGGCGAACATCAACGACAAGGCGCTCGACACCAACACCGACGCCATCGCGAGCGCGGTGTGGACGCTGAGCGGCGGCACCACCAACCCGCCCGGGGGGAAGGTCTTCGAGAGCAAGTCGCAGCTCGCGATCCCCGACGCGGGAGCGGCCGTCGAGTCGCCCCTGACGGTCTCCGGCCTCACGGGCAACGCGCCCTCCGCCCTCAAGGCCTCCGTCGACATCAAGCACACCTGGCGCGGCGACCTGGTCGTCGACCTCGTGGGGCCGAGCGGGCGGGCCTACCGCCTGAAGGACTCCAGCGGCAACGACTCCGCGGACGACGTGATCGCCACGTACACCGTGGACGGATCCGGGGAGACGGCGAACGGGACGTGGAAGCTGCGCGTCCAGGACATCGCCGCGCAGGACACGGGCCGGATCGACGGCTGGAAGCTCACCTTCTAGGCACGAACGGTCCGGGCCTGACCGGCCCGGCGGGCAGCTCGCCCCCGGGCCCGGTCAGGCCGTGATGTCCTTCGTCGTGAACCGCGCCCACGCCGCCGAGCCGAACACGGCCGCGTACAGCGCCTGCAGTCCGGCGTTGTCCAGCAGCTGGTCCCAGGAGACCGGGGCGCGCAGCAGGTCCGCGAAGCTCAGCCAGTAGTGCGGGAAGAGGTACGGCTGGATCGCGTGCAGCTGCGGGAACTGGTCCAGGATCTGGGCCGTGATCAGCAGGCCCACGGTGGTGGCCATCGCCGCGATCCCGCTGCCGGTGAGCGTGGAGACGAACAGCCCGAGCGCCGCGATGCCCACCAGCGACAGCGCCACCGCCCCCGCGACCGCCAGCGCCCGCAGCAGACCCTCGCCGAAGGACACCGTCACCCCGCTGATGAGCGTCACGTCCCCCAGCGGGAAGAGCAGCGCCCCGACGGCGAGCGCGGAGACCGCGACCGTCAGCGTCGCCACGCAGCAGAACGTCAGCGTCGCCGCGTACTTCACGAGCAGCAGCCGGGTGCGGCCCGCGGGCGCGACCAGCAGATAGCGCAGGGTGCCCGCGCTCGACTCGCCCGCGACGGAGTCCCCCGCGATCACGCCGATCGCCATCGGCAGGAAGAAGGGCAGGGTCGCGGCCAGCGAGGTGAAGACCAGGAAGAGGCCGTTGTTGGTGACCTGGCTGATGAACGCCGGGCCCGCCCCGCCGTGGCCGGCCGTGCCGCCGTCCTGCGTCTCGATCTTCACGGCGATGCCGACCAGCACGGGCACGGCCGCGAGCACGCCCAGCAGCGCGAGAGTGCGCCACCGCCGGAACACCGTCCCCACCTCGCTGCGGAAGAGCGACAGGGCCCACAGCGGGCGGGGGGCGCGCCCCGCCACGGCGCCGGCGCCGGTGCCCGGAACGGCCCCGGCCGTCTCAGCCCGCGACATCGAATCCCTCTCCGGTGAGTGCGACGAAGGCGTCCTCCAGGGAGGCGCGTTCGGTGCCGAAGGCGCGCACGCGGACGCCCGCGCGCACGAGCGCCGCATTGAGGTCCGCGAGCTCCCGGGCCACGGCCGGCAGTTCGCCGGTGACCCGGTCGTCGTCGACGGTGAGGTCGTTCACGCCGTGCTCCTTGAGCACGCGGACGGCCTCCGCCGTGTCGGGGGTGGTGACGGCCAGCCTGCCGCGCGCGGAGGAGGCCAGCTCGGCGACCGTGCCCTGGGTCAGGAGACGGCCCTGGGCCATCACCGCGACGTGGCTGCACACCTGCTCGATCTCGTCGAGCAGGTGCGAGGAGAGGAAGACCGTGGTGCCCTCGGAGGCGAGACCGCGCACCAGGGCGCGGATCTCGCGCATGCCCTGCGGGTCGAGGCCGTTGGTCGGCTCGTCCAGGACGAGCAGCTCGCGCGGCTGCAGGAGGGCCGCTGCCAGGCCCAGGCGCTGCTTCATGCCCAGGGAGTACGCGCGGGCCTTCTTCCCCGCCGCGGCGACCAGCCCGACCCGGTCCAGGGCCGCGTCCACCCGGGCCCTGCGGGTGCGCGGGTCGGCCGTGGGGTCGGCGGCGTCGAACCGCACGAGGTTGTCACGGCCGCTGAGGAAGCCGTAGAGCGCGGGCCCCTCGATCAGCGCGCCCACCCGGGGCAGCACGCGCCGCCCCGCCCGCGGCATCTCCTCGCCGAGGACGCGGGCGACGCCGGAGGTCGGCTCGATCAGCCCCATCAGCATCCGGATGGTGGTGGTCTTGCCGGAGCCGTTGGGGCCCAGGAAGCCGAAGACGCTGCCGCGCGGCACGACGAGGTCGAGCCGGTCGACGGCGAGCTGCCCGCCCCGGTAGCGCTTGGTGAGCGCGTGGGTGGCTATCGCCGGTTCCCCGGCGGCGGACAGCTCCTCCATGGGGCCTCCCTGCTCGAGATCCGCTGTACGTGCTGCCGCGGCGCGGCTCCTTCGGGGCGCTCCTTCGAGGCGCTCCTTCGAGGCGCTCCTTCGAGGCGACTACTTCGAGGCGACTACTTCGAGGCGGCCTTCATCAGCGCGTCCTTGGTGACGGCGCCGACGTAGACCTTGCCGTCGTCCGTGACCAGGGCGTTGACCAGGCGGGTGCTGAAGACGTGGCCCGAGCCGAAGGAGCCCGAGACCTTGCTGCCGAGGCCGTCCAGCAGGGCACCGGCCGGGCCCGCGTCCTTGCCGCCCTTCGCGCCCTTGGCGCCCGCGGCCGTGCCCACGCCGCCGGGCGTCTTGAACTCGGCGATCGACGTCCAGCTCTTGCCGAGCACGTTCATGCCGGACAGGCCCGACGCGTCCAGGCCCTTCTTCCGGTCGTCCGCGCCGCCCTTGCCGCCCTTGGCACCCTTGTCCTCGGTGACCTCGGCGCCCTTCGGCGGGGTGAAGGCGAAGGTGTCCGCGGACGGCCTGGAGAAGTCGACCTTGGTGAAGGCCGCCTCGACGACGGCCTTGCCGCCGCCCTTCGGAGCGAGCGTGAACTTCAGCGGCACGCCGTTCTTCGCGTCCACCGCGATACGGACCGCGCCGACCGTCGACTCGGCCTGCTTGGGCTTGAGGACCAGCTGGTAGGCGTCCCGGCCGGCGACCTTGGCCGTGCCGTCCACCGTCACCGAGGTGGAGTCGTCCACGGCGGCGAGCGTCTTCTTGGCCAGATCCTGCGGCGAGGCCCCGCGCAGCTCCTCGGGGGTCTCCTTGCCGCCCTTGGCGCCGTGCGCGTCCTTCGCGTCCTTCGCGGCCTGGGGGGCCGCCGAGCGGTGGACGGTGTTGCTCTTGCTGTCGTACGCCCAGAGCTGGTCGCCGTTGCGGATCAGGCTGTACTCCGCGGCGCGCTCCACGATCGACAGCCGCTGCTTGTCGGGACCGTCCGCGGCGACGCGCAGGGTGTGCGTGCCGGAGGCGAGCTCGGTGAGCTTGGCCTGCGGGGAGGCGGCGTCCGCCCCCGCGCCCCGGCCGGCCTTGCCGTGACCCGCCTTGCCGCCCTGGCCCTGACCCTGGCCGTCGCCGAGCGAGAAGCCCTCGGGCAGCGAGGGCAGGCCCAGGTCGGTCGTGACCTTGACGGTGCCGGACAGCTGCTGCGCGTCCGACTGCGCCACCTTGGCTATGAGGTCCTGCGCAGCGATCTCGGGCAGGTCCGGGTCGCCGCTGCTCGCGAGGGCCGTGCCGATCCCGATCGACGCCGCGGCGATGCCGGCGACCGCGACCGGGACGGCGTAGCGGACGGCCTTGCGGCGGCCCGGTGCCCGCCCGGCGCTTTCCCCGGCGCCGGCCGCCCCGTCGGTGCCGTGGGTCGGTTCGATGCGTGCCATGTCCTCTACCTCCGTCGTCGGCGGCGGTCTCGACGTGTCGTGCACTCGCCACCCCCTGGGCTCATTGTGAACCCGGCCGCTCGGTGGTGGAGCGGGGAATCCGGGGCTTTTTCCCCGGTCTCTTCCCTCGCCTCGAGACACTTCGATTCCACCAGAGGCGGCCTGCCGGGGCATCAGACGACGGGATCAAGTCCGCGTACCCCTCGGGTAGGACATCCCCTACGGGTCGGCCAGCCGAGAGGGGGAGGGCGCCCCTGACCTTCGTCGGAACGGACGCGCGGGCGGGCCGTCAGCCGGCCCGGTGCACCACCGCGTCGCACAGGTTCTCCAGGGCCGCCTTGGCGAAGCACTCGGGCAGCGGGGCCAGCGTGGACCGCGCCTCCTCGGCGTAGCGCACGGTGTCGCGGCGGGCCTGCTCCAGGGCGGGGTGGGCGCGCAGGCGGCGCAGCACCTCGGCGTGCAGGGCGTCGTCGGCCAGGTCGCCGTCGAGCATCTCGCACAGTTCGAGGTCGGCCGGCGAGCCGGTGGCGGCGGCCTGGGCACGCAGGTGCAGGACGGGCAGGGTGGCGATGCCCTCGCGCAGGTCGGTGCCCGGGGTCTTGCCGGACTCGTGGGAGTCGCTCGCGATGTCGAGGACGTCGTCGGCGAGCTGGAAGGCCATGCCGAGGCGCTCGCCGTAGTGGGTGAGCACGTCGATCGTGCGCTCGTCGGCGCCGGACATCATCGCGCCGTACCGCCCGGAGACGGCCACCAGGGAACCGGTCTTGCCGGCGAGGACGTCCAGGTAGTGCTCGACGGGATCGCGGCCGTCACGCGGGCCCGCGGTCTCCAGGATCTGGCCGGTGACCAGCCGCTCGAACGCCTCGGCCTGGATGCGGACGGCCTCGGGGCCGAGGTCCGCGAGGATCTGGGAGGCGCGGGCGAAGAGGAAGTCACCGGTGAGGACGGCCAGGGAGTTGCCCCAGCGGACGTTGGCGCTGTCCACGCCGCGGCGCTTCTCGGCCTCGTCCATGACGTCGTCGTGGTAGAGGGTCGCCAGGTGGGTGAGCTCGACGACCACGGCGGAGGGCACGACGCCCGGGGCGTACGGGTCGCCGAACTGGGCGGCGAGCATCACCAGCAGTGGCCGGAAACGCTTGCCCCCGGCGCGCACCAGATGCTGCGCGGCCTCGGTGATGAAGGGCACGTCGCTCTTGGTGGCCTCCAGGAGGCCCTCCTCGACAGCGGCCAGTCCCGCCTGGACATCGGCTTCAAGAGCCTGGTCCCGCACGCTCAGCCCGAAAGGCCCGACGACGGTCACGAGGGGTACTCCTGTCTGCCTGCGAACACGGGGTTTGTCGATGTGTCGCTGTCTCCACCGAAAGTCAGCGTATCCGGTCGGCTGTGGATCACCGTGGCCGCCCGTCCGGGTAGCGGTGTCCCGGGCCCTCCACGGACCCTCGCTCCGGCCGGTGTCCGGCGTCCTCCGCGACCCGATGCGCGCGCTGGTGTACGACGCGGGTGCGACCTGACACCTGCCCCGCGGGGCCCTTGGTCACCCCGGCAACGGCCCTGCCGGGCGGGGCACGGGCCGTGGGTTTCGGCCAAGCCCGACCACACGGCGGCCCGGGCCCGTCCTTCCGCGCGGCGACGGGGGCACTGCCCCCGGCCCGGCACCGGGCCGGACGGTCACGCACCGCGGCCGAAGTGGGTGCCGGGCACCCGATCCGGTGCCACACCCCAGCGCCTTTGCCGCAGGCACGCCGAGCGCGGCCGGGCACCGCCGGACACCGCCGCCTTGGTTGCTCACCGCCGCGGCCGAAGTAAGTGGCGAGGCACCCGATCAGGCGCCCCCCTCCAACCCCTCGCCGCAAGCACGCCGGGCACCGCCGCCCCGGCGGAAGCCGGTGCAGGGGCGCCCGATGCAGCGGCGCGCCCCAGCCCCTTCCCGCAGGCACGCGGCACGGCGGGCACCGCCGGACACCGCCGCCTTGGTTGCTCACCGCCGCGGCGGAAGTGGGTGGCGGGGCGCCCGAGCAGGTGCCCGTCCACGCCCTCCCGCAGGCACACCGGCCGCGGCCGGGCACCGCCGGACACCACCATCGCGGTTGCCCACCGCCGCGGCGGAAGTAAGTGCCGGGGCGCCCGATCAGGCACCCCCGCCAGCCCCTCGCCGCAGGCACGCCGGGCACCGCCGCCCCGGCGGAAGTGGGTGGCGAGGTGCACGATCGGGTGCCCCACCCGAGCCCCTTGCGGCATGCACACCGACCGCGGGCGGGCACCGCCGGATACCACCGCCGTGGTTGCTCACCGCCCCGGCGGAAGTGGGTGCCGGGGCGCCCGAGCAGGTGCCCCGTCCAACGCCCTGCCGCAGGCACACCGGAGGCGGGCAGGCGCCGCCGGACACCGCCACCGTGGCTGCTCGCCGCCGCGGTGGAAAGGAAGGCCAAGGGCGCGCAGGGCAGCCGCCGCCCCGGGCGTTGCTCGCCGCGGGCCGCCGGTGCCCGCCCACCACGCCACCCCTACGGGTTACGGCAGTGGGCGGGGCGAGCCGGGGGCGGGGTTACGGCAGTGCCGCGACAGCGCCCGCCAGCCGCGGCGAGGCGTACTCCGTACCGCAGACGAACCGCATGACCGGGCCGTAGCTGGCCGCGGCCGGCAGGCCCGTGAAGAACAGCCCCGGCACGGAGGCGCGGTAGCCCGGGCCGAGCCGGGGCCCGCCCGCGCCGACGGCGAGCCTGGTGCGCAGGCCGTGGCCGAGGAAGTCCAGGGCCGCGAGGTCGACCCGGTAGCCCGTCGCCGCGATGACGTGGTCGGCGGCGAGCTCCGCCTCGCCGGAGCCGTCCGGGCCGGCGAGGGCGAGGACGGGGCGGCCTTCCTCGACGCGGGCGGAGGCGATCCGCTTGCCCTCCGTGACGTGGACCCGGCCGATGAAGCGCTCGCGCAGCCACCACGCGCCGAGCGGGCCGAGCACGCGCTGCACCAGGAACCGGCGGGCGGGCGCGGGAAGATGGCGGAAACCATCGGCGTGGTAGGAGAACGCGTAGAGCGACCAGGCCCGGCCGAAGGGGGTGTCGGGCTTCAGCCGCGGCTGCCCGTCCGGCGCCGCACCGAAGCGGACGGCACCCTTGCGGCGGGCGACCACCCGCACCGACGCCGCCCCGGCGTCCGCGAGCAGCACCGCCGTCTCCAGCGCCGACTGCCCGGCCCCGACGACGACCACCTCGCGCCCGGCGAACCGCGACAGGTCCCGGTGCTGGGAGCTGTGGGAGACCGGCCCCGAGACGGACGGGCCGTCGGGGACGGCCGCGGCCAGCTCGGGCGGCAGCTGCGCCAGCCCGCTCAGGCCCGTGGCGACCACCACCGCGCGGGCGGCGAACTGCTCCCCGGAGTCCAGCTTCAGCTCGAAGTCCGCGGCCCGGCGGTCCACGGACACCACGCGCACCTGCTCCAGCTCCGGCACCAGGCGCTCCTGGAACCACAGCCCGTAGCGCGAGAACGTCTCGACCGGGATGGTGTCCCAGTCCGACTCGAAGCGCCCCTCGCCGGTCTCCCGGCAGAAGTCGAGCAGGGTGTGCCCGGGCTGCGGCGCGTCGATGCTGGAGGCCGAAGGGGTGGATTTCAGGATCATCCCGGCGGGCATGTTCTCGCGCCAGCTCACCATCGGCGAGCCGAAGACGCGGGTCGTTATCCCACGGGCCCGCAGGTGGGCGGCGGTCGACAGACCGTACGGGCCGGCCCCGATGACTGCTACGGGAAGTGTCACGAGTCCCCTCCCAGGGCGTTACTCGCTGCTCATTACGTGTACTCGCATGACGCGTGCTGTTCGTGCCGGGACGACGGTCGTCGGCGACGGCGGCTTGCTCGGCGACGGATACTCGGCGACGGTTATTCGGCAGGAGCCTCGGCAGGCGCAGGCGCAGCCCCGGCCGCGGCCGCAGAGGACACGGCAGCGCGCCTGGAGCGCCACATCTGCCACAGGTGCCGCACGCCCGGCCGTACGAACCGGGCGAGCATGGTGAAGAACGGCTTCATGTCGTCGCGCGCGACCCAGGCCAGCTCCGTGCTGCTGGCGCGCTGCGGCGCGTGCGGGGTGCTGTAGCCGCTGCGGCGATAGGCGGCGAGGGCGGGCAGGTCGATGTTCTCCACGACGAACCGGCGGCCGGCGGGCTGCTCGCCCTCCGGGACCCTGCGCCCGGTCAGGTCCAGGTGCTGGGCGCGGACGACGTCGATGCCGGCCTCGCTCTCGAAGAGCCGGAACTGCGCGCCCATACGGGGGTTGAAGTCCAGCAGCTTGTACCGGCCGTCGCGGCGGTCGAACCGCCAGTCCAGGTCGATGATCCCGCTGAAGCCGATCTGTTTGATGAACTGGGCTGCCATGTCGGCCAGTTCGGGGTTGTCCACGACGTAGGCGTTGGCGGTCATGCCCGCGTGCGGCGGCCAGGAGCGCACCTTCACGCCCGTGAACAGCGCGAGCGGGGTGCTTTCGGCGTCGAAGTAGGCGTGGACGATCCAGTCCTCGGCCTGCTCGCGGGGGAGGTACTCCTGGAGGATCACGCCCGGGGACGGGCCCCAGCCGCGCGCCAGTTGCAGCAGTTCGCCGGGGCCGTGGATGCGGGTGGTGCCGTGCACGGCGGGCTTGCGGCGGCGCTCGAACGCCTCCCTGTTCTTGGCGACGAGGGGGAAGCGGGCACGCTCCGCGAACTCCTCGATCTCCTCGAACGACGCCGGGAACAGGGCCTCCGGGGACGGCACCCCGTGCTCCACGCACAGCTCGTGCAGCCCCTGCTTGCTCGCCAGCCTGCGCGGCAGCTCCGGCTCCACGGGCGGGAAGAGGAAGCTGCCGGAGAGCTCCCCGGCGTGCTCCGCGATGAGCACCGCGGCCTCTTCGTCGGTGGGCAGCAGGACCGTGGGGCGGCCGATCTCGCGGCCGATGCGCAGCAGGCCCTCGATCAGCTCCTCGGGCCGCTCGGTGCCCGTGGTGCGCCAGACGAAGCCGCCGCGCAGATAGCGCGAGACGGCGGCGGGCGTCCAGCGGTCCTCCGTGATGGCGTACATGGGGATGCCGAGTCTGCCGAGGCTGCGGATCGCGCCCACCCCGCCGTGGTGCAGGGGATAGTCACCGATCTTCACGATCAGTCCTGGAACGGACCGGTCCGCCGCGATGGGCGTGCTCCTGCTCGCCACCAGCATCCCCCTCGGCCCCTCAGCCGCAGCGGCCCCCCACTGTGCCTGGCCCGATTAAGGACGCTACTTCGGAATCGCCGCTTCCAGCAAGGAATTGCCGGATATTGCGCGCTCTTTAGCCAGGGCTCGGACAGCGGTTCGGGCGCGCTGCGGGCAGCCGTTCGGAAGGCGCCCGGGCGCCCGTCGCGCGCCCCCTCTCCGACACCCCTTGCCTGCCGGCCACCAGCACGTAATGTGGGGCCGCGGGCCCGGCGGGCCCACCGGCATCCCGGAGCGTCCAGGAGAGAGCGAGGCAGCGTCCCATGCCCCAGCACAGCCCCCGCGAGCTGCCCGAAGGCGACCCCTTCGGCGCGGACACCCTCCCGTACGGCGTCTTCACCACCGCCGACGCCCCGGACCGGCCCCGCATCGGCGTCCGCTACGGGGCGCACGTCCTCGACGCGGCGGCCGCTGCCGCGGCCCACGGCTCCGCGCACGCCGCCCTGCTGGAGCAGCCCACGCTCAACCCCCTCCTGGCCGCCGGCCGGGCCGTCTGGCAGTCCGTGCGCGCCGAGGTCCGCACCTGGCTGGCCGACGGGCCCTTCCACGCGCTCGACGACGTGACGCTGCACCTGCCCTTCCAGGTCGCCGACTACGTCGACTTCTACTCCAGCGAGCACCACGCGACCAACGTCGGCCGCATCTTCCGCCCCGACGGCGAGGCGCTCACGCCGAACTGGAAGCACCTGCCGATCGGTTACCACGGCCGCGCCGGCACGGTCGTGGTGAGCGGCACCGACGTCGTGCGCCCCCAGGGCCAGCGCAAGGCGCCCGCCGACGCGCTGCCCTCCTTCGGTCCCTCCCGGCGCCTGGACATCGAGGCCGAGGTCGGCTTCGTCGTCGGTACCCCGGCGGGCGGGCCCGTCGGCCTCGCGGACTTCCGCGAGCACGTCTTCGGCGTCTGCCTCGTCAACGACTGGTCGGCGCGGGACCTGCAGGCCTGGGAGTACGTGCCCCTCGGCCCGTTCCTCGGCAAGTCCTTCGCCACCTCGGTATCGGCCTGGATCACCCCGCTCGACGCCTTCGACGAGGCCCGCACGGCGCCGCCGGAGCGCACCCACCCGCTCCTGCCCTACCTCGACGACGCGACCGCCGAGCCCGGCGGCATCGACCTGCGCATCGAGGTGACGATCAACGGCGAGACGGTCTCCCGGCCGCCGTTCTCCGCCATGTACTGGACCGCCGCCCAGCAACTCGCGCACATGACGGTCAACGGCGCGACGCTGCGCACCGGCGACCTCTTCGCCTCCGGCACGGTCAGCGGCCCCGAGCCCGACCAGCTCGGCTGCCTCCTGGAGCTCACCGCGGGCAAGGGCCCGTGGCTGGAGGACGGCGACGAGGTCACCCTCACGGCCTGGGCGCCCGGCCCGGGCGGCGCCCGGATCGGCCTCGGCGAGGTCACCGGCCGCATCCTCCCCGCGCGCGAGGGCTCCCCGGCCCCCGGCACCGCGACGCCATGACCGCCGACGCCCCGCGCCTGCTGCTCCCCGAGCAGCTGCTGCTGCTCTGCTTCGACCCGGTCAGCGGGCGCAAGCTGATGCGCGCCGGTCACTCCTCGGCGTACGGCGTGGCCGGGGCGGTGCTGGCCGAACTGCGGCTGGCCGGGCGGGTCGTGGAGGAGCACGGCCGGGTGCGGGTGACGAACCCGCTGCCGCCGGACGACCCGCTGCTGGCCACGGCGCTGGCGAGCCTGCAGGAGCCCGGCAAGGACGGCCGCGGGCCGCGGACGGACCGCTGGGTGCGCAGCGCCTCGCGGCACCTCGAAGGGCCCTGGCTGGCCCGGCTCGCGGAGAAGGGCGCCCTGCGCCTGGAGACCGGTCGCTTCCTCGGCTTCATCCGGTACAGCCGCGACTCCGTGGGCCCGGTGGACCTGACGACGCCGGCGCGGGAGCGCTTCGAGCTGGCCCGGCGCGGGGGATTCGCCGACCCGCGCGCCCGCGCGCTCGCCGCGCTGGCGTCCGCCGTCGGCATATCCGGGGCGCTCTGTCCCGGCTGGGGCCGCCGGTCCGAGCGGCAGGCCATGCGCCGGCTCGTGCGCACGGACTGGGCGGCGCGGGCCGTGCACAAGAACGTGATGCGCGACGGCGCGGACGGCGGGGGCGGAGGCGGCGACGGCGGGGGTGACGGCGGGGGCGGAGGCGACGGCGGCGGGTGATCCCGTCGAACCCCCGGCACGGAGCGCGGACTTCCGGAAGGCTGGATCAGGACTGCTAGTTTGTCGTGTCCACAATCACTCCGGAGGAGAGACGTGCGCAAGGCAGTACAGATCACGGGGGCGGCGCTCTGCGCCGCTGTGCTGATGACCGGTTGCAGCAGCGAGAGCGACGGCGGCAAGAAGGGCGACAAGCCGGCCGGCGGCGCCACGCCGGCCTCCCAGGCCCCGGCGGAGCAGCCGTCGGCGCCCGCCGCCGACGCCCAGCGCGCGACGGCCGCCGGGCTGGCGGGCGGCTGGTCCAACAGCGGCAAGCTCACCGACAAGAGCCTCGTCATCCTGTCGTTCGCCCAGAACACGGTGATGCTCAGCGGGAAGACCGCCTGCTCCGGCACGCTCGTCGACAACGCCCAGCCGGCGACGATCACCATCAAGCACTGCCAGGACGGCAGCACGGACTACAGCACGGGCACCATCAAGGACTTCGACGGCAAGTCCTTCACCGTGGCCTGGGCCTCCGGCAAGCAGGACAAGATGACCAAGGCCGTGGGCGGCGACGGCAAGCCGGCCGGCCTCCCGGGCGGCCTGCCCGCGAAGCCCGCGAGCTGACTCCGCACACGGAGCGGCCCCGGAAGCCCTGCCGGGGCTTCCGGGGCCGCTCCGATGCTTCTGCGGCGGCTACCGCACGAACACCCCGGCCTGCCCCGCCAGATCGAGGAAGTACTGCGGCGCCACGCCGAGGACCAGCGTGACCGCGACCCCGATCGCGATGGCCGACGACGTCAGAGGGCTCGGCACCGCCACGGTCGGACCGTCGGCCTTCGGCTCGCTGAAGAACATCAGCACGATCACCCGGACGTAGAAGAACGCGGCGATCGCCGAGGACACCACACCGACGATCACCAGGGCGCCCGCCCCGCCCTGCGCCGCCGCCTTGAACACGGCGAACTTGCCCGAGAAGCCGCTCGTCAGCGGAATGCCGGCGAAGGCCAGCAGGAAGACCGCGAAGGTGGCGGCCGTCAGCGGCGAACGGCGGCCGAGCCCCGCCCACTTGGACAGGTGCGTGGCCTCCCCGCCCGCGTCGCGCACGAGCGTGACGACCGCGAACGCGCCGAGGGTGACGAAGGAGTACGCGCCCAGGTAGAACAGCACGGACGACACGCCGTCGGGGGTCGTCGCGATGACGCCCGCGAGGATGAATCCGGCGTGCGCGATGGAGGAGTAGGCCAGCAGCCGCTTCACATCGGTCTGTGTGACGGCCACGATCGCGCCGACCAGCATCGTGATGATCGCGACGCCCCACATCACCGGCCGCCAGTCCCAGCGCAGCCCCGGCAGGACCACGTACAGCAGCCGCAGCAGCGCGCCGAAGCCCGCGACCTTGGTGGCGGCGGCCATGAAGCCCGTGACCGGCGTGGGCGCGCCCTGGTAGACGTCCGGCGTCCACATGTGGAAGGGCACCGCGCCGACCTTGAACAGCAGGCCCATCAGCACGAGCGCGCCGCCGATCAGCAGCAGGGCGTCGTTGCCGGTGGTGGCGGCGAGGGCCGGGTCGAGCGTGCGGACGGAGCCGCCCACGACCTCGGCGATGCCGGAGTAGGTGACCGTGCCGGCGTAGCCGTAGAGCAGGGCCACGCCGAACAGCAGGAAGGCCGAGGAGAACGCGCCGAGCAGGAAGTACTTCACGGCCGACTCCTGCGACAGCAGCCGCTTGCGGCGGGCCAGTGCGCACAGGATGTACAGCGGGAGGGAGAAGACCTCCAGGGCGACGAAGAGCGTCAGCAGGTCGTCCGCGGCGGGGAAGACGAGCATGCCGCCCACCGCGAAGAGCACGAGGGGGAAGACCTCGGTGGTGGTGAAGCCCGCCTTCACCGCGGCCTGCTCGGCCTTGCCGCCGGGCACGGCCGCGCCCTGGGCGGCGAAGGAGTCGACGGGCTTGCCGTGCGCCGCCGGGTCCAGGCGCCGCTCGGCGAAGGTGAACACGGCCACGAGGGAGACGAGGAGAATGGTCCCCTGCAGGAACAGCGCCGGGCCGTCGACGGCGACGGCGCCCATCGCGGCGGCGTGCGCCTTGCCGGTGGCGTAGCCCCCGGCGGCCAGGGCGACGACGGCGGCGAAGGCCGCGGCCAGGGCGACGCAGGACAGCAGCAGTTGCGCGTGGTAGCGGGCGCGCCGCGGGAGGAACGCCTCCACGAGGACACCGAGCACCGCGGCACCGAGCACGATCAGCGTCGGCGACAGCTGGGCGTACTCGATGTGCGGGGCCGGGATCTTCTGCGGCGCGGCGGCCGACATCGTCCACAGGCTGTGGACGGATGCTGCGTGGCTCACTTCGCGGCCTCCACATCGTTCACGTCGGGCTGGGGGTCGGCCTCGTGCACCTGCGACATCGTGTGCCGGACGGCCGGGTCGAGGATCTCCGTCACCGGCTTGGGATAGACGCCGAGGAAGAGCAGCAGGGCGATCAGCGGGGTGACGACGGCCAGCTCGCGCGCCTTGAGGTCGGGCATCCCCCGCACCTCCTCCTTCACCGGCCCGGTCATGGTGCGCTGGTAGAGCACGAGGACGTAGAGGGCGGCGAGCACGATGCCGAGGGTGGCCACCACACCGGCGGCCGGGTAGCGGCTGAACGTGCCGACCAGGACGAGGAATTCGGAGACGAACGGCGCGAGGCCCGGCAGCGAGAGCGTCGCGAGACCGCCGACGAGGAAGGTGCCGGCGAGGACCGGGGCGACCTTCTGCACGCCGCCGTAGTCCGCGATGAGCCGCGAGCCGCGGCGCGAGATCAGGAAGCCCGCGACGAGCATCAGCGCGGCCGTGGAGATGCCGTGGTTGACCATGTAGAGCGTCGCGCCGCTCTGGCCCTGGCTGGTCATCGCGAAGATGCCGAGCACGATGAAGCCGAAGTGGGAGATCGAGGCGTAGGCGACCAGCCGCTTGATGTCGCGCTGCCCGACCGCGAGCAGCGCCCCGTAGAGGATGCTGATCAGCGACAGGACGACGATGACGGGAGTGGCCCACTTCGAGGCCTCCGGGAAGAGCTGGAGGCAGAAGCGGAGCATCGCGAAGGTGCCGACCTTGTCGACCACGGCGGTGATCAGCACGGCGACGGGGGCGGTGGCCTCGCCCATGGCGTTGGGCAGCCAGGTGTGCAGCGGCCACAGCGGGGCCTTCACCGCGAAGGCGAAGAAGAAGCCCAGGAACAGGGCGCGTTCGGTGGTGGTCGCGAAGTCCAGCTTGCCGGCGGCGCGCGCCTGGACGATCTCCTGGAGGGAGAAGGTGCCGGTGCCGAGCTGGTCGGCCGTGACCGCGTACAGCCCGATGACGGCGGCCAGCATGATCAGCCCGCCGGCGAGGTTGTAGAGGAGGAACTTCACCGCGGCGTACGAGCGCTGGGCGGCGGCGTCCCCCTCGCTGCGCTCGCCCGTGCGGTCCCCGAAGCCGCCGATGAGGAAGTACATCGGGATGAGCATGGCTTCGAAGAAGATGTAGAAGAGGAAGACGTCGGTGGCCTCGAAGGAGATCACCACCATCGCCTCGACCATCAGGATCAGCGCGAAGAAGCCCTGGGTGGGCCGCCAGCGGGACGATCCGCTCTCCTGGGGGTCGGCGTCGTGCCAGCCGGCCAGCATGATGAACGGGATCAGCAGCGCGGCCAGGGCGATCAGGACGACCGCGATGCCGTCCACGCCCAGCTCGTAACGGACGCCGAAGTCCTTGATCCAGGCGTGCGACTCGGTGAGCTGGAAGGGGCCCTTCGCATCGGGGTCGAAGCGCACGAGCTGCACGGCCGCCAGGACGAGCGTGGCGAGCGAGAACGCGAGCGCGAGCCACTTGGCGGCGGTGCGGCGCCCGGCCGGCACGGCCGCGGTGGCGACCGCGCCGACCGCGGGCACCGCGGCCGTGAGCGTCAGCAGGGGAAAGGACATGGCTAAACCGCCCTCATCAGCAGGGTGGCGGCGATGAGCACCGCCGCACCGCCGAACATCGAGACCGCGTACGAACGGGCGTAGCCGTTCTGCAGCTTGCGCATCCGGCCCGACAGGCCGCCCACGGAGGCGGCGGTGCCGTTGACGACGCCGTCGACCAGGGTGTGGTCGACGTAGACCAGGCTGCGGGTGAGGTGCTCGCCTCCACGGACCAGCACGACGTGGTTGAAGTCGTCCTGCAGGAGGTCGCGCCGGGCGGCCCGGGTGAGCAGGCTGCCGCGGGGGGCCGTGACGGGGACGGGCCGGCGCCCGTACTGCGCCCAGGCGATCGCCACGCCGATCACGAGCACGACCATGGTGGCGGCGGTGACGGTCAGGGCGCTGAGGGGCGAGTGCCCCTCGGCGTGCCCGGTGACCGGCTCCAGCCACTTCAGGAAGGTGTCGTTGATGCTGAACAGGCCGCCGGCGAAGACCGATCCGAAGGCCAGGACGACCATCGGGACGGTCATCGTGCGCGGCGACTCGTGGGGGTGCGGCATCTCCCCGGCGCGCGTGGCGGCCGCCGGCTCGGCACTGGGCTCGTCCGGCGAGGGGGCCGGGCGCCAGCGCTCCTCCCCGAAGAACGTCATGAGCATCACGCGGGTCATGTAGTACGCGGTGATGGCGGCGCCCAGCAGGGCCGCGCCGCCCAGGATCCAGCCCTCGGTGCCGCCCTTGGCGAAGGCGGCCTCGATGATCTTGTCCTTGGAGAAGAAGCCGGACAGGCCGGGGAAGCCGATGATGGCGAGGTAGCCCAGGCCGAAGGTGACGAAGGTGACCGGCATGTACTTCCGCAGGCCGCCGTAGCGGCGCATGTCGACCTCGTCGTTCATGCCGTGCATGACGGAGCCGGCGCCGAGGAAGAGCCCGGCCTTGAAGAAGCCGTGCGTCACCAGATGCATGATCGCGAAGACGTAGCCGACGGGCCCCAGGCCGGCGGCCAGGATCATGTACCCGATCTGGGACATGGTGGAGCCCGCCAGGGCCTTCTTGATGTCGTCCTTCGCGCAACCGACGATCGCACCGAAGAGGAGCGTGACCGCGCCGACCGTGACGACCGCCGTCTGGGCGTCCGGCGCCGCATTGAAGATCGCTCCGGAGCGGGTGATCAGATAGACGCCGGCGGTCACCATCGTGGCCGCGTGGATGAGGGCCGAGACCGGAGTCGGGCCCTCCATCGCGTCCCCGAGCCAGGACTGCAGCGGCACCTGGGCGGACTTGCCGCAGGCGGCCAGCAGCAGCATCAGCCCGACGGCCGTCAGCTTGCCCTCGCCCGCCTCCGTGGCCCGCTCCAGGACGGGGCCGAACGCGAAGGTGCCGAACGTGGTGAACATCAGCATGATCGCGATCGACAGGCCCATGTCGCCGACGCGGTTGACGATGAACGCCTTCTTGGCGGCGGTGGCCGCGCTCGGCTTGTGCTGCCAGAAGCCGATCAGCAGGTACGAGGCGAGGCCGACGCCCTCCCAGCCCACGTACAGCAGGAGGTAGTTGTCGGCGACGACGAGCAGGAGCATCGCGGCGAGGAAGAGGTTGAGGTAGCCGAAGAAGCGCCGCCGCCGCTCGTCCTCGGCCATGTAGCCCACCGAGTAGAGGTGGATGAGCGTGCCCACGCCCGTGATCAGCAGGACGAAGGTCATCGACAGCTGGTCGAGGTGGAAGCCGACGTCCGCGCGGAAGCCCCCGACGGGCACCCAGCTGAAGGCCGTGGCGTCCAGCGTGCGGTCGTCGGCGTCGCGGCCGAGCAGCCCGGCGAAGAGCACCGCGCCGATCGCCAGGGACACCGCCGCGAACAGCGTGCCGATCCAGGGCCCGCCGCGGTCGAGCCTGCGCCCGCCGCACAGCAGCACGGCCGCGCCCAGCAGCGGTGCCGCGACGAGCAATCCGATGAGGTTCTCCACGTCAGCGTCCCCTTACAGCTTCAGCAGGCCGGCGTCGTCCACCGAGGCCGAGTGCCGGGAGCGGAAGATCGTCACGATGATGGCGAGGCCCACCACGACCTCGGCCGCGGCCACGACCATCGTGAAGAAGGCGATGATCTGGCCGTCGAGATTGCCGTGCAGCCGGGAGAAGGTGACGAACGCCAGGTTGCAGGCGTTCAGCATCAGCTCGACGCACATGAAGATGACGATCGCGTTCCGCCGGATGAGCACGCCGGCCGCCCCGATGGTGAACAGGAGGGCCGCCAGGTAGAGGTAGTTGACCGGATTCACTTGCTCGCCCCCTTCGCGCCGGCGTCCTCGCTGCGGCCGCGCTCCTGCCAGTCGCCCGAGCGCTGCTCCAGGGCCGCCAGGTCCTCCAGGGCCTCGCCCGAGACGTCCCGGACCTGGCCGCGGGCCCGCAGGGTGGGGCTGACGGTGAGGTCGGAGGCGGTGCCGTCGGGGAGGAGGCCCGGGATGTCGACGGCGTTGTGCCGGGCGTAGACGCCCGGGGCGGGCAGCGGGGTGACCTGCTTGCCCTCGCGGACCCGCCGCTCGGCCAGCTCGCGCTGGGTGGCGGCGCGCTCGGTGCGCTCGCGGTGGGTGAGGACCATCGCGCCGACCGCCGCGGTGATCAGCAGGGCGCCGGTGATCTCGAACGCGAAGACGTACTTGGTGAACAGGAGGGCGGCCAGGCCCTCCACGTTGCCCCCGGCGTTGGCGCGGCCGATGCCGCTCCACTCCTTCAGGGAGGCGTTGGCGATGCCCGCCACGAGGAGGATGCCGAAGCCGAGCACGCACAGGGCGGCGAGCCACCGCTGGCCCTTGATGGTCTCCTTGAGGGAGTCGGCGGCGGTGACGCCCACGAGCATGACGACGAAGAGGAACAGCATCATGATCGCGCCGGTGTAGACGACGATCTGGACGACGCCCAGGAAGTAGGCGCCGTTGGCGAGGTAGAACACCGCCAGGACGATCATGGTGCCGGCCAGGGAGAGGGCGCTGTGCACGGCCTTCTTCATCAGGACGGCGCCCAGCGCCCCGAGGACGGCGACGACCGCCAGGATCCAGAACTGGACCGCCTCGCCGGTCGAGGTGGTGGAGGCGGCCGAGGCAGCCAGGGAAGAGGCGGCGAGGGGAAGGGCGTTCACGCGTCCGCCCCTTCCTCGTCGGGCTTCTCGCCTTTGCTGCGGGCGACTTGCCGGACGGTGCCGGAGGCGGCTTCGGTCACCAGGCCGCGGTAGTAGTCCTGTTCGGTCATACCGGGGAAGATCGCGTGGGGGCTGTCGACCATGCCCTCCTCCAGGCCCGCGAGCAGCTCCTCCTTGGTGTAGATGAGCGACTCGCGGCTGCTGTCGGCCAGTTCGTACTCATTGGTCATGGTGAGGGCGCGCGTGGGGCACGCCTCGACGCACAGGCCGCACAGGATGCAGCGGAGGTAGTTGATCTGGTAGACGCGGCCGTAGCGCTCGCCCGGCGAATACCGCTCCTCGGGCTTGTTGTCCGCGCCCTCCACGTAGATGGCGTCCGCGGGGCAGGCCCAGGCGCACAGCTCGCAGCCGATGCACTTCTCCAGGCCGTCCGGGTGCCGGTTGAGCTGGTGGCGGCCGTGGAAGCGGGGGGCCGTGGGCTTCTTGTACTCCGGGTACTGCTCGGTCAGCCGCTTCTTGAACATGGCCTTGAAGGTCACGCCGAAGCCGGCCACGGGATTGCGGGGGGTATCGCGGGGATCATCGCCCCGCGCGGGTTCGGTAGCCACAGCCGTCAGCCCTCCTTTCCGTCACGCACAGTATCGGGCCCGCCACTGACAATGAGCTCTCCGTCGCGGCGCGGCCTGCGGCGCGGCACCGGCGGGAGGGTCTGCCCGGGCAGCGGCGGCACGGGGAACCCGCCGCCCGTCGGGTCGAACTCCCGCTCCGGCGCGGCCTCTCCGTCCCCTTGGCCGCGCTCGCCCTTGCGGAAGATGTCCGCGACGAAGGAGAGCAGCAGGACCGCGACCACAGCGCCGCCGACGTACAGCACGATCTGCTGGAAGTCGTAGTTCTCGTTCCGCAGGGCCCGCACCGAGGCGACGAGCATCAGCCAGACCATCGAGACCGGGATGAGGACCTTCCACCCGAGCTTCATGAACTGGTCGTAGCGCAGCCGCGGCAGCGTGCCGCGCAGCCAGATGAAGAAGAACAGCAGCAGCTGCAGCTTGATGACGAACCACAGCAGCGGCCACCACCCGTGGTTCGCGCCCTCCCAGAAGGCCGAGACCGGGTAGGGGGCCCGCCAGCCGCCCAGGAACAGCGTCACCGCCACCGCCGAGACGGTGACCATGTTGACGTACTCGGCCAGCATGAACATCGCGAACTTGATGGAGGAGTACTCGGTGTTGAAGCCGCCGACCAGGTCGCCCTCGGACTCCGGCAGGTCGAAGGGGGCCCGGTTGGTCTCCCCCACCATCGCCACGATGTAGACGATGAAGGACACCGGCAGCAGCAGCACGTACCAGCGGTCGTGCTGGGCCTCGACGATCGCCGAGGTCGACATCGATCCCGAGTAGAGGAAGACGGCCGCGAAGGAGACGCCCATCGCGATCTCGTACGAGATCATCTGCGCGCACGAGCGCAGGCCGCCGAGCAGCGGGTACGTCGAGCCGGAGGACCAGCCCGCGAGCACGATGCCGTAGATGCCCACCGAGGCCGTGGCGAGGATGTACAGCACGCCGATCGGCAGGTCAGTGAGCTGCATCGTGGTGCGGTGCCCGAAGATCGAGATCTCGTTGCCGGCCGGGCCGAAGGGGATCACGGCGATCGCCATGAACGCGGGGACGGCCGCCACGACCGGGGCGAGCAGGTAGACCGCCTTGTCCGCCCGCTTGACGATCACGTCCTCTTTCAGCATCAGCTTGATGCCGTCCGCGAGGGACTGCAGCATCCCCCAGGGGCCGTGCCGGTTGGGGCCGATCCGCAGCTGCATCCACGCGACGACCTTGCGCTCCCAGACGATCGAGAACAGCACGGTCAGCATGACGAAGGCGAAGCAGAAGACCGCCTTGACGACGACCAGCCACCACGGGTCCCGGCCGAACACCGACAGGTCCTCGGCGGCCAGGGCGGTCAGTCGGTGGGCCTGCACGGCCTGCACAGCTTCCACAGCGTTCACTACCGCGCCTCCGGTGTCCCGGTCCCGGTGCCCTCACCGGAATCCGCCCCGATCCGTACGAGCTCGCCGGGGCGCGCGCCGGTGTCCCCGGCGACGCCGCCGCCCGCCGAGTTCAGCGGCAGCCACACCACGCGGTCCGGCATGGCCGTCACGCGCAGCGGCAGCCGCACCGTCCCGGCCGGGCCCGTCACCGCCAGCAGCTCGCCGTCGCGCACGCCCGCCTCCGCGGCGGTCGCCGCCGACAGCCGGGCGAGCGCCGCGTGCCGCGTGCCCGCCAGGGCGTCGTCACCGTCCTGCAGACGGCCCTGGTCCAGCAGCATCCGGTGGCCCGCCAGCACCGCCTCGCCGGCGCCCGGCTGCGGCAGCGGCCGGGCCGTCTCCACCGGGTCCGCGGCGTGCGCGCCGTCCCAGGGGCCGAGGCGGCGCAGCTCCGCGCGGACGGCGTCGACGTCCGGCAGGCCGAGCCCGATGCCCATGGCGTCCGCCAGCATGTGCAGCACGCGGGCGTCCGCCGGCACGTGGCGGCGCGGCAGCTGGTCGGGCTTGATGGCGACTTCGAACGGGCGGGCCCGGCCCTCCCAGTTGAGGAACGTGCCCGCCTTCTCCGCCACGGCCGCCACCGGCAGGACGACGTCCGCCCGGTCGGAGACCTCGCTGGGCCGCTGCTCCAGGCTGACCAGGAAGCCGATGGCATCGAGCGCTTCCCGCGCGCGCGGCGGATCGGGCAGGTCCGCGACCTCGACGCCGCCCACCAGCAGGGCGCCCAGCTCTCCCCTGGCCGCAGCCTCCACGATCTGGCCACTGTCCCGGCCGGGGCTGCGCGGCAGGTCGTCCACGCCCCAGGCGGCCGCCGTCTCCTCGCGCGCCCGCGGGTCGGTGGCCGGCCGGCCGCCGGGCAGCAGCCCCGGCAGGGCCCCCGCCTCCAGCGCGCCCCGCTCGCCCGCCCTGCGCGGGATCCACACCAGCTGCGCGCCGGTGGCCGTGGCCGCGGCGACGGCGGCCGTCAGCGCGCCGGGCACGCCCGCGAGCCGCTCGCCGACGACGATCACGGCCCCGTCGGCGCGCAGGGCCTCCGCCGCGGCCTGCCCCGGCCCGTCCGGGCCCGCGCCCTCGGCCAGCGCCCGCAGCCACTCGGTCTCGGTGCCGGGCGCGGCGGGCAGCAGCGTGCCTCCGGCCTTCTCCAGGCCGCGGCTGGCGTGCGTGGCAAGCGCGAAGACGCGCTGCCGGTGCCCCCGCCAGGCCTTGCGCAGCCGCAGGAAGACGCCGGGCGCCTCCTCCTCCGCCTCGAAGCCCGCCAGCAGGACCGCCGGGGCCTTCTCCAGCGCGGCGTACGTCAGCCCTCCGCCGTCGAGATCCCGGCCGCGGCCCGCCACCCGCGCGGCGAGGAAGTCGGCCTCCTCACCGCTGTGCACCCGGGCCCGGAAGTCGACGTCGTGCGTGTCGAGCGCCACCCGCGCGAACTTCGCGTACGCGTAGGCGTCCTCGACCGTCAGCCGGCCGCCGGTCAGGACGCCCGCCCTGCCGCGCGCGGCCGCCAGCCCGCGCCCCGCGGCCTCCAGGGCCTCCAGCCAGCTCGCCGGTTCCAGGACGCCCTCGGCGCTGCGCACCAGCGGGTGGGTGAAGCGCTCCGGCCGCTGCGCGTAGCGGAACGCGAAGCGGCCCTTGTCGCACACCCACTCCTCGTTGACCTCGGGGTCGTCCGCGGCGAGGCGGCGCATCACCTTGCCGCGCCGGTGGTCCGTGCGCAGCGCGCAGCCGCCCGCGCAGTGCTCGCACACCGACGGCGACGACACCAGGTCGAAGGGGCGCGAGCGGAAGCGGTACGCTGCCGACGTCAGTGCGCCCACCGGGCAGATCTGGATGGTGTTGCCGGAGAAGTACGACTCGAAGGGCGCGCCCTCGCCCGTGCCGACCTGCTGCAGCGCCCCGCGCTCCAGCAGCTCGATCATCGGGTCGCCCGCGATCTGCTGGGAGAAGCGCGTGCAGCGCGCGCACAGCACGCACCGCTCGCGGTCCAGCAGCACCTGCGGGGAGATGGGCACCGGCTTCTCGAAGGTCCGCTTGCGGCCCTCGAAGCGGGTGTCGGCCTGCCCCGCCGTCATCGCCTGGTTCTGCAGGGGGCACTCGCCGCCCTTGTCGCAGACGGGGCAGTCCAGCGGGTGGTTGATCAGCAGCAGCTCCATCACGCCGCGCTGCGCCTTCTCGGCGACGGGCGAGGTCAGCTGCGTCCGCACGACCATGCCGTCCGTGCACGTGATGGTGCAGGAGGCCATCGGCTTGCGCTGGCCCTCGACCTCCACGATGCACTGCCGGCAGGCGCCCGCCGGGTCGAGCAGCGGGTGGTCGCAGAAGCGGGGGATCTCGATGCCCAGCAGTTCCGCGGCGCGGATGACCAGCGTCCCCTTGGGGACGGAGATCGCGGCGCCGTCGATCGTGAGGGAGACGAGGTCCTCCGGCGGCGGCTTCGCGCCCCCTCCTCCGGAGGGGGCAGACGTCGTGACCGTCACGCGTTCACCTCCAGGTGGGAGTTCTGCGGGCCGTCGGCCCACAGGGTCGACTTCGACGGGTCGAAGGGGCAGCCCCGGCCCGTGACGTGCTGCTCGTACTCCGCGCGGAAGTGCTGCAGCGAGGAGAGGATGGGCGCGGCGGCGCCGTCGCCGAGGGCGCAGAAGGACTTGCCGTTGATGTTGTCCGAGATGTCGGCGAGCTTGTCGAGGTCGGCCATGCGGCCCTTGCCTGCCTCGATGTCGCGCAGCAGCTGGACCAGCCAGTACGTGCCCTCGCGGCAGGGCGTGCACTTGCCGCAGGATTCGTGCGCGTAGAACTCCGTCCAGCGGGTGACCGCGCGCACCACGCACGTCGTCTCGTCGAAGCACTGCAGGGACTTGGTGCCCAGCAGCGAGCCGGCGGCGGCCACGCTGTCGAAGTCCAGCGGCACGTCGATCTGTTCGGCGGTGAACATGGGGCTGGAGGAGCCGCCCGGCGTCCAGAACTTCAGCCGGTGACCGGGGCGCATGCCGCCGCTCATGTCGAGCAGCTGGCGCAGCGTGATGCCCATGGGGCCCTCGTACTGGCCGGGGTTGGCGACGTGGCCCGAGAGCGAGTAGAGCGTGAATCCGGGGCACTTGTCGGTGCCCATCGACCGGAACCACTCCTTGCCCTTGTTCAGGATCGCGGGAACCGACGCGATGGACTCCACGTTGTTCACCACGGTGGGGCAGGCGTACAGGCCCGCGACGGCGGGGAAGGGGGGCCGGAGCCGGGGCTGGCCGCGGCGTCCTTCCAGGGAGTCGAGGAGGGCGGTCTCCTCGCCGCAGATGTAGGCGCCCGCGCCCGCGTGCACGGTCAGCTCCAGGTCCATCCCGGAGCCGAGGACGTTCTTGCCGAGGTAGCCCGCGGCGTAGGCCTCGCGCACGGCCTCGTGCAGCCGGCGCAGCACGGGGACGACCTCGCCGCGCAGGTAGACGAAGGCCCGGTCGGAGCGGATCGCGTGGCAGGCGATCACGATGCCCTCGATGAGGGTGTGCGGCGCGGCGAACAGCAGCGGGATGTCCTTGCAGGCCCCGGGCTCGGATTCGTCCGCGTTGACCACGAGGTAGTGCGGCTTGCCGTCGCCCTGCGGGATGAACTGCCACTTCATCCCGGTCGGGAAGCCTGCGCCGCCGCGGCCGCGCAGGCCCGAGTCCTTGACGTAGCCGATGACGTCGTCGGGGGCCATCGCGAGCGCCTTGCGCGCGCCCTGGTAGCCCTCGTGGCGCAGGTAGGTCTCCAGGGTCCACGAGCGCGGCTCGTCCCAGAAGGCGCTCAGCACGGGAGCGAGCAGCTTCTCCGGGCTCGTCTCCCCCATCGCTGGTGCCATGGTCATCCCTCCCCCTCCTCGGTGACGGGCCCGGCGGGGTGTTCGGGGTCCGAGGCGGACGTCTTCTGCGGCGCGTCGTGGCTGCTGAGGTGCTCGCCGGGGTGCTGGTGCCCGGTGGAGGGCGGGGCGCCGCGGGGCGGGCCCACCCGGGCCGGGCCGGCGCCCTCGCCCTTGGCCAGCCGCAGCCCGGCCAGGGAGGCCGGGCCCGCGCCGCCGCTCGCCTCGACCGCGTCCGGCCGGGGGTCGGGGAAGCCGGCGAGGATGCGGGAGGTCTCCCGGAAGGTGCACAGCGGTGCGCCGCGGGTCGGTTCGGCGCCGCGGCCGGCGCGCAGGTCGTCCACGAGGGCCTTGGCGCTCTCGACCGTCTGGTTGTCGAAGAACTCCCAGTTGACCATCACGACGGGCGCGAAGTCGCAGGCGGCGTTGCACTCGACGTGCTCGAGGGTGATCTTGCCGTCGGGGGTGGTGTCGCCGTTGCCGAGGCCGAGGTGGCGGCGCAGCCCCTCGAAGATGGCGTCGCCGCCCATGACGGCGCACAGGGTGTTGGTGCACACCCCCACCTGGTACTCGCCGCCGGGCTCGCGCCGGTACATCGTGTAGAAGGTGGCGACGGCCGTGACCTCGGCGGCGGTCAGGCCGAGCACCTCGGCGCAGAACCGCAGCCCGGTGCGGGTGACGTGCCCCTCCTCGGCCTGCACGAGGTGCAGCAGCGGCAGCAGGGCGCTGCGGCTGTCGGGATAGCGGGCGATCACCTCCGCGGCGTCGGCCGCGAGCCGCGCGCGCACGTCGGCGGGATAGTCGGGCGCGGGAAGCTGAGGCATCCCGAGCTGTACGTCATGGCTCACCGGTCGACGCCTCCCATCACGGGATCGATGGACGCCACCGCGACGATCACGTCGGCCACCTGGCCGCCCTCGCACATCGCCGCCATGGACTGCAGGTTGGTGAAGGACGGGTCGCGGAAGTGGACGCGGTACGGGCGGGTGCCGCCGTCGCTGACGACGTGGACGCCCAGCTCGCCCTTGGGCGACTCGACCGCGGCGTAGACCTGGCCGGGCGGGACCCGGAAGCCCTCCGTCACCAGTTTGAAGTGGTGGATCAGGGCCTCCATGGAGGTGCCCATGATCTTCTTGATGTGGTCGAGGGAGTTGCCGAGGCCGTCGGGGCCCAGGGCCAGCTGGGCGGGCCAGGCGATCTTCTTGTCCGCGACCATGACCGGGCCGGGGGCCAGCCGGTCCAGGCACTGCTCGATGATCCGCAGGGACTGGTGCATCTCCTCCAGGCGGATCAGGAAGCGCCCGTAGGAGTCGCAGGTGTCGGCGGTCGGCACCTCGAAGTCGTAGGTGTCGTAGCCGCAGTAGGGCTGGGACTTGCGCAGGTCGTGCGGCAGGCCGGTGGCGCGCAGGATGGGGCCGGTCGCTCCGAGGGCCATGCAGCCGGCGAGGTCGAGGTGGCCGACGCCCTGCAGGCGGCCCTTGAAGATGGGGTTGCCGGTGGCGAGCTTGTCGTACTCCGGCAGGTTCTTGCGCATCTTCTTCACGAACTCGCGCACCTGGTCCACGGCGCCGGGCGGCAGGTCCTGCGCGAGGCCGCCGGGGCGGACGTAGGCGTGGTTCATGCGCAGGCCGGTGATCAGCTCGTAGACGTCGAGGACGAGCTCGCGGTCCCGGAAGCCGTAGATCATGATCGTGGTGGCGCCGAGCTCCATGCCGCCGGTGGCGATGCACACCAGGTGCGAGGAGATTCGGTTCAGCTCCATCAGGAGCACGCGGATGACCGAGGCGCGGTCGGGGATCTGCTCCTCGATGCCCAGCAGCTTCTCCACGCCCAGGCAGTACGCCGTCTCGTTGAAGAAGGGCGTGAGGTAATCCATGCGCGTGACGAAGGTGGTGCCCTGCGTCCAGGTCCGGTATTCGAGGTTCTTCTCGATGCCGGTGTGCAGATAGCCGATGCCGCAGCGGGCCTCGGTGACGGTCTCGCCGTCGATCTCCAGGATCAGGCGGAGCACTCCGTGGGTGGAGGGGTGCTGCGGGCCCATGTTGACGATGATGCGCTCGTCGTCGGCCTGCTTGGCGGTGGCCGCGAGTTCGTCCCAGTCGCCGCCGGTGACCGTGTAGACGGTGCCTTCCGTCGTCTCGCGCGGGCTTGCTTGTGATGCGCTCATCAGCTGTACGACCTCCGCTCGTCCGGAGCCGGGATGCGGGCGCCCTTGTACTCGACGGGCACGCCGCCGAGGGGGTAGTCCTTGCGCTGCGGGAAGCCCTGCCAGTCGTCCGGCATCATGATCCGCGTGAGCGCCGGGTGGCCGTCGAAGACGATGCCGAAGAAGTCGTACGTCTCGCGCTCGTGCCAGTCGTTGGTGGGGTAGACGCCGACGATCGAGGGGATGTGCGGGTCGGCGTCGGGGGCGCCGACCTCCAGCCGGATCAGCCGGTTGTGGGTGATCGAGCGCAGGTGGTAGACGGCGTGCAGCTCGCGGCCCTTGTCCGCCGGGAAGTGCACTCCGCTCACGCCCGTGCACAGCTCGAAGCGGAGCGCGGGGTCGTCGCGCAGGGTGCGGGCGGCGCGGGGCAGGTGCTCGCGGGCGATGTGGAACGTGAGCTCGCCGCGGTCGACGACGGTCTTCTCGATGACGGTCTCCGGGAGGAGGCCCTGCTCCTCCAGGGCGCCCTCGAACTCGTCCGCCACCTCGTCGAAGTACCCGCCGTAGGGGCGGGTGGCCTCGCCCGGCAGCCGCACGGTGCGCACCAGGCCGCCGTAGCCGGTGGTGTCGCCGCCGTTGCGGGCGCCGAACATGCCGCGCTGGACGCGGATGGTCTCGCCGGCCTCGTCCCGCTGGGCGGGGACCTGCTCGGGGGGGACCCGTTCCTGCTCGCTCACCGCAGCAGCCCCTTCATCTCGATCAACGGCAGGGCTTTGAGGGCCGCCTCCTCCGCCTCGCGGGCGGCCTCCTCGCGGTGCACCCCGAGCTTCTCGCCCTGGATCTTCCGGTGCAGCTTCAAGATCGCGTCCATGAGCATCTCGGGCCGCGGCGGGCAGCCGGGGAGGTAGATGTCGACCGGCACGATGTGGTCGACGCCCTGGACGATCGCGTAGTTGTTGAACATGCCGCCGCTGGAGGCGCAGACGCCCATGGAGATCACCCACTTGGGGTTGGGCATCTGGTCGTAGACCTGGCGCAGGACGGGGGCCATCTTCTGGCTCACCCGGCCGGCGACGATCATCAGATCGGCCTGGCGGGGCGAGCCGCGGAAGACCTCCATGCCGAAGCGGGCCAGGTCGTAGCGGCCGGCGCCGGTGGTCATCATCTCGATGGCGCAGCAGGCCAGGCCGAAGGTCGCCGGGAAGACGGACGACTTGCGGACCCAGCCCGCGGCCTGCTCGACCGTGGTCAGCGCGAAGCCGCTGGGCAGCTTCTCCTCGAGTCCCATGTGGTGCCCCCTAGTCCCATTCCAGGCCGCCGCGGCGCCAGACGTAGGCGTAGGCGACGAAGACGGTGAGCACGAAGAGCAGCATCTCCACGAGCCCGAACAGACCCAGGGCGTCGAAGGTGACGGCCCAGGGGTAGAGGAAGACGATCTCGATGTCGAAGACGATGAAGAGCATCGCCGTCAGGTAGTACTTGATCGGGAAGCGCCCGCCGCCCGCGGGCTGCGGGGTGGGCTCGATACCGCACTCGTAGGCCTCGAGCTTGGCGCGGTTGTACCTCTTGGGCCCGATGAGCGAGGCCATGACCACGGAGAAGATCGCGAAGCCTGCCCCGAGGGCTCCCAGTACGAGGATGGGCGCGTAGGCGTTCACCGCTCCTCGCTCCTTCCAGTCGACGCTGACTGCCGGCTTACCGGACCCGGTCGGGCGCACCGCCCACGATGGGGACCACCGAGGACCACCGGAGATCACCGCGAAGATCACCGATATGTGAGGCAGTTCACAAGCCCGGGTCGATTGCATCCTATGCCCGCCGGTCTGTGATCTGCGACACGGGGTGCGCACCCGCGTTTGTGATCTCCACCACCTGACGAACGATCATCAAGTCGGATGAGCGGCGATCTTCATACACGAAGCGGCCGAGTGATCACCAGAGGTGACAATCGGACCCTCAGGTCCTGGTCGGAGAGGTGTTGCACTATCAAGCGATGCCACATGCAAGCAAATTGGCAGTTGCGGTCTTCAACTGATATAGGCGCGCCGTCCCCTGATTTCCCGTCGCCCCGGCGGCCGCGCCGGGCAACGACTGGCACCCCCGTTCACGAGAGCCCGTACGGGGCGACCGGGACGTGAGCTGCGCCACGCGCCGGGCGGGACTGGAGCCGGTTTTGCCGGGTAGCCTCGACACGTGAGCCGTGATGGTGATATGACCATCGCCGATCATGAGTGATGGCCAAAACCCCATGCTGAGGCGGCCGATAGGGGTCGGCGGGGCGCCGAGCGCCGTGATGTTCCCGTGATCAAATGCCCGAATTCTGGGCGCGTGCACGTCAATTGTGACGCACGTCACCTTTATTGAACTCACCCTGCGCGGACTGATAGTCCGTTGTCCCATGTCCCCCAACGCGCACATAACCAGCCACCGGAAGCCCCGTCGTACGGCCACCCAGTCGTGGGTCGTCCGCACTGGTGTTGCCGGTGGCGTCCTCAGCACCCTGGCCGTGGCCGGCGCCGGTTCCGCCACCGCCGCCGAGAAGCCCGTCGAGGCGACCGTCGAGATGCCCGCGGTCAACGCGGCCCTGGCCACGTCCATCGCGCAGAGCGCGGCGGCCACCCAGCAGACGTCCTTCGACTTCCAGGACCGCGCGCAGCAGGACGAGGCGACCAGCAAGGTCGAGGCCGCCGCCAAGAAGGCCGCCGACGAGGCCGAGCGCAAGGCCGAGGCCGAGCGGAAGGCCGCCGCGGCCAAGGAGAAGCGCGAGAAGGAGGAGGAGGCCCGCGCCTCCCGCGCCACCGAGCGTCAGAGCCTGAGCGGCAAGTCCGCCGCCCAGACCTCCGAGGACGCCGCCACGGCCGCCTCGTCCTCCTCCAAGAGCAGCGGCACCGCCACCGGCAGCACCGCCAGCCTGGTCTCCTTCCTCCGGGCCCAGGTCGGCAAGGCGTACGTGATGGGCTCCACCGGCCCGTCCTCCTACGACTGCTCCGGCCTGGTCATGGCCGCCTACAGCCAGATCGGCATCGACCTGCCGCGCGTCTCGCAGGACCAGTCGACGGCCGGCACCCAGGTGTCGACCTCGAACCTGCAGGTCGGCGACATCCTCTACTGGGGTTCCGCGGGCAGCGCGTACCACGTGGCCGTCTACATCGGCGGCGGCAAGTTCATCGGCGCGCAGAACCCGAGCACGGGCATCGTCGAGCGCGACATGAGCTACTCCCCGCCCACCGGCGCCGTCCGCGTCCTCTGACGCCGGACCGCCCAGCGGCTCGCACGTTCGTGAAGGGCCGCCGTCCCACCGCTCGGGACGGCGGCCCTTCGGCATGCCCGCCGGCGGCCGTGTCCCCCGCACGGCCCGCGGCGCGGCCTGCCCGCACGGACACCCTGCGACCCCCGTCTCCCCCAGGCCGTCCGTGCCTCCCCCGTACCGGGGCGGGCGCTCCGAGCCGCGTGAGAAGCGCCCGCCCCGGTAGGTGAAGTCTGCAAGCACCCTCGCCCCGGGGACAAAGCCCTTCGGCGGGCGCCGAATCCGGACTCCGGATCCGGACGCCGCATCCGGACTCCTCGCCAAGTTGTCCAGATCCGGACAGCTGGCCGATAGCTCCGGGGCGCTACCGTCGGTCACCGTGCTACGCATCCACTTCGGCCCCGAAGATCTCGGCAGGGTGCGCCTCGCGCCCGGCCCCGATCCGCTGGCGGAGGCGGCACTGAGCCTGCCCGTGCTGCAGAACCGGTGGATGGGCGGGATCGCCCTGGACGGCTGGCGGCACCGCACCCAGCGCGGCCTGAGCCCGGTCATGCGGCCCCTGCTGGAGCTGGCCCCGGCCAACATGGGCGAGTACCTCCCCGAGGCCTTCCTGCACGCCGAGGACGGCGCCTGCTCGCTGGCGGAGAGCCTGGAGTCCGTGTGGTCCCTGCCGCGGAAGGTCTGGACGGCCGAGCTGGAGTGCGCGCTGGACCACCGCCCCGTGCCGCAGTGGTTCGGCGACCTGCACACCGCCGACCGCCCGGCCGCCCGCACCGTCGACCAGGCCTTCCGCTCGTACTGGGAGACGGCCCTCGCGCCCTACTGGTCGCAGGTCACCGCCTGCGTCCAGGCCGACCGCACGCGCCGCATCCGCGCCGCCGCGGAACAGGGCGTCGAGCACCTGCTCGCCACCCTGCACCCCACCGTGCGCTGGGAGTCACCGGTGCTGCACGTGCCCTGCATGCACAACGAGGGCTTCCACCGGGACTTCCACGACGTGCACCTGGCCGGGCGCGGCCTGACGCTCACGCCCTCGTTCTTCTGGCCGCACCCCACGGCGCGCGCCCACAGCGCGGACGACGAGGCGCCCATCGACCTGTGCTACCCCGTCGCCCTCGACCTGTCCGCCTACCAGGCGGTCCTCTCCCGGCCCGCCGCCCCGGGCGAGCTCGGCCGGCTGACCGCACTGCTCGGGCGCACCCGCGCCCGCGTGCTGGACGCCGCGGCTGAGGGCGGCAGCACCGCGCAGCTCGCCCGCCGCACGGGCATCTCCCCGGCCTCGGCGAGCGAGCACGCGACCGTGCTGCGGGAGGCGGGCCTGCTGAGCACCACCCGCACGGGTCCCTCCGTGCACCACACGCTCACCCCGCTGGGGCAGGCGCTGCTCAACGGGGTGGTGTGACCGGCGGGCCGGGCGGGGCGCCCGGAAGCCACCCGAAGGGTGGAAGGCCCGTGCGGCGCCCGCGCGTCACGCCTTCGGCGCGATGCGGCTCAGCCCGTTGATGATGCGGTCCATCGCGTCCCCGCCCTGCGGGTCCGTCAGATTCGCCAGCATCTTCAGCGTGAACTTCATCAGCAGCGGGTGCGTCAGGCCGTGCTGGGCACCGATCTTCATCACCTTGGGGTTGCCGATGAGCTTCACGAAGGCCCGGCCGAGCGTGTAGTAGCCGCCGTAGGTGTCCTTGAGGACCTTCGGGTAGCGCTGCAGGGCCAGCTCGCGCTGGGCGTACGAAGCGCGCGCGTGGGCCTGGACGATGACGTCCGCGGCGATCTGCCCGGACTCCATGGCGTACGCGATGCCCTCGCCGTTGAACGGGTTCACCAGCCCGCCCGCGTCACCGACCAGCAGCAGGCCGCGCGTGTAGTGCGGCTGGCGGTTGAAGGCCATCGGCAGGGCGGCGCCGCGGATCGGGCCCGTCATGTTCTCCGGGGTGTAGCCCCAGTCCTCGGGCATCGAGGCGCACCAGGCCTTGAGGACCTCGCGCCAGTCCAGCTCCTTGAAGGACTCCGAGGTGTTGAGCACGCCCAGACCGACGTTGCTCGTGCCGTCGCCCATGCCGAAGATCCAGCCGTAGCCGGGCAGCAGCCGGTCCTTCGGACCGCGCCGGTCCCACAGCTCCAGCCAGGACTCCAGGTAGTCGTCCTCGTGGCGCGGGGAGGTGAAGTACGTGCGCACGGCCACGCCCATGGGGCGGTCCTCACGGCGGTGCAGGCCCATGCCCAGCGACAGGCGGGAGGAGTTGCCGTCGGCGGCGACGACGAGCGGGGCGCGGAAGGTGACCGGGGTCTTCTCCTCGCCGAGCTTCGCCTCGACGCCCACGATCCGGCCCGTGCGGTCGTCGATGACGGGCGCGCCGACGTTGCAGCGCTCGTACATCCGGGCGCCGGCCTTCACCGCGTTACGGGCCAGCTGCTCGTCGAAGTCGTCGCGCTTGCGGACCAGTCCGTAGTCCGGGAAGGAGGCGAGATCCGGCCAGTCGAGCTGCAGCCGGACGCCGCCGCCGATGATGCGCAGGCCCTTGTTGCGCAGCCAGCCCGCCTCCTCGGAGATGTCGATGCCCATCGCCACGAGCTGCTTGGTGGCACGGGGCGTCAGCCCGTCGCCGCACACCTTCTCGCGCGGGAACGCCGTCTTCTCCAGCAGGAGGACGTCCAGTCCGGCCTTGGCGAGGTAGTAGGCGGTGGTCGACCCGGCCGGGCCGGCCCCGACGACGATCACATCCGCGGAGTGTTCGGTATCGGTCACGGTCGGCTCTCCCGTTCGGCTGAGGACTGGTCACCCGAGTCTATGAGCCGCCCGCCCGGCGCCGGGCGGGGGCCACCCGGCCGTTCAGGGGGTGCCGGAGCGCGCCCCGCTACCCGGTCCGCCAGGAGCCGAGCGCGGTGTCGAAGGGCTTGCGGGCCGCGTCACCGCCGCCGTCCCGGCCGCGGAACATGATGGCGTACTCCGTGTCCGAACCGTCCACGTACGCCTGGTTGTAGCCGTGCATGGTGCGGCCCGAGGACTTCTCGACCCAGGTCCACTCCCACAGGGCGCCCGGGCGGCCCTGGAAGGTGTTCCGCGTCATCTTGACCCGCTTGTAGCCGTTCAGCTGGCCCACGCCCTTCTCCAGCTCCCGGAAGTGGTCGTACGCCGACTGCTTGGTGCCGTGGACGATGCCGATGCGCAGGTACTCGCTGCCGGTGCGGCCCGCGTAGTCGATCTGGCCGCTCCCCTGGTCCTCCCGGCGCCAGCCCTGCGGCACCGCGAGGGAGAAGCCCTCCGGGGCGGTCACGTTCTCGTAGCCCGCGGGCGCGGGGCCGGACGCCGCGGGCGCCGACGACGAGGCGGACGCGGAGGGCGACGGCGAGGCCGAGGCCGACTCGGAGGCGGACGGGGACGGCGACGCGGAGGCGGACGGGGAGGCCGAGGCCGAAGCGGACGGCGAGGGGGAGGCGGCGTTGCTGGGCGGCGCCGTGGGCGGCGCCGGCTCGACGGACCGGGTGTCCTCGACGCGGGCGTCGTTCCGTTTGCCGCTGCTCTTGCCCTGCGTCAGCAGGATCCCGCCGCCCACGGCCCCGGCGATCACCACGACCGCCACCGCGGCCGCCACCCAGGAGGGGTTGAGCCTGCGGCGGGCCTTGGGCAGCACGAAGAACTCGGGGGTGGGCCCGATGACCGTGACCGGCCCCGCCTCCGGCGCGGGCGGGAAGGGCGGGGCGCCCGCTGCCTGCGGCGCGGCGCTCGACGCGAACCCGGGCGCGGACGCCGGTGCCGGTGCCGGTCCGGCTGCGGGCGCCGGAACCGGCGCGGGTACGGGCGGAACGGCGGCACCGGGCACGGTCCACGGCGCCGGAGGCGACGGCAGCACGGGAGCGGCCCCCGCGGCGGCGTCAGGGACCGCACGTGCGGGATCCGGGGCCGCGGCGGCGGGAACGGCTGCAGCCGGGGGCACGAAGCTCCCCGCCGCGGCCAGCGCCGCGAC